>DATGND010000324.1:0-2489 GCA_035306925.1 Bacteriovoracaceae bacterium
TGATTCTCCCCGGTAAAATCTCTCCCAAATATGACTTAGCTCCTCTTGATTCATCCCTTTACCCTGATCTTTAATAATAAGACGGGCATCTGAACCCAGGCGCTCCAGAGAAACATTGATAGAGGTTCCGCTCTTTGAGAATTTAAGAGCATTATCTAAAAGGTTTGAGACGATTTGAAAGAGGCGTGATTTATCTGCTCGTATGGAAAGAGGAATCAGTTGAGAGTTAAGAAGGATCCCCTTTTCATCAGCAACAAACTGATAGACCTCTAAAACGCTCTGAACTATTTCATCGAGCCTAAGAGTTTCTTCTTGTAAATATAATGTACCGGATTCGACTTCTTGAATATCCATCAAACTATTAAGGATTTTGAGAATCAGTTCACTTGACTCAATTCCTTCTCCTAAAGCTTCTTTTAATCTGGAGGCATCATCATAACTCAAGGCCGTTTCCGCATTCATCCTAAAGTGAGTTAGAGGAGTTTTTAAATCGTGGGCCACATTATCAAGAGTATCTTTAAGAGATTTAACGAGTGTCTCATTTTTATCTAGAAGCTTATTAAATTCTTCCTTCAATAAAGTGAGCTCATCAGTACGTCCTTTGATATTAGCACGAAGATTTTTTTCACCTTTTTGAATTCTTTTAATGACGGAAATAAGATCTTCTATAGGTACTAAGAAAGATCGACTCATTAAATAGCTCAAAACGAGAGTAAAAAGAAGACACGGAAAAAAGGAAGTGAGTGCGAGATATCGAAGGTCGGCGAGTTTTTCTTCCCGTTCTTCAGCAAACTTACCTACTACAACTAAATCACCATTTTTCATTTTGATGGTATTGACCTCAAAGAAGTCATCTTCAATAAACGTGGCCACTGATGTTAACTGCCAGTCAATGAGTTTTTGAGAGATTCTGGCTTCCCAGTACTCCCAAGTTTCATCTTCATCACCATCAAGGAGAAGCAAGGTCTTTATTCCCTCTTTTTGATAGAACTCATCACTTTGATTTTTAATAATCTTCAGTTCATTTCGATTAATCTCTTCTGACTTAGGAAGTTCTGATAGAAGATATGAAGGATAATGGGTGAATACTTTCTTATTATTTTGATAAATAAGAACTAACAACTTCCCATCTACTATTTGAGGGCGAAGCCCATCTTTTAAAAACAGATCATGATAAAAGTAGGCCTGGCCCTTAAGTTCATCATGATCCTGTTCTCGCCATAAGTGAGAAAGTGAAATATAAAAAAAGCTGGAAACAAAAAAAAGTGAAAGAAGAACTAAAGACACACAATAAAAGATCAGCCGGCTTCTAATGGACTTAATCCTTAAGGACATAGCCTACCCCTCTGACCGTGTGAATAAGCTTTTTATCCCCATGGTCTACTTTTGAGCGCAAACGGTGAACAAGGACATCGACGACATTTGTTTGAGTATCAAAGTTATAACCATAAACTTTCTCAAGAATCATGGTCTTTGTGATGACTCGATTGGGGTTTCTTAAGAACAGTTCCAGCAGAAGATACTCTTTTGATTGAAGTTCCACTTCCTCATTCCCTCTACTGGCAATACGAGATAAAAGATCTAACCTTAAATCCTGAAAAGAGAGTTCATTGACTGGCTTAATGACCTCTTTGGAAAAACGTCGATGAATCACTTGAATACGTGCATACAACTCAGTAAAGGAAAAAGGCTTTTCCAGATAATCGTCTGCTCCATACTCAAGACCTTCAACTTTCTCTTCAACGGAGCGCTTAGCACTTAAAATAATGACAGGAGTTTGATTATTATTTCTTCTGATCGTTTGTAAAAAACTTAAACCATCAAGACGAGGCATCATTACATCTAAAACAATGACATCAATATCTGGTTCAACAGAAACTATATCGAGAGCTTCAATCCCATCATAGGCACGTAAGGTAATGCATTGGTTCTCTGTCAGTCCCTTAACGATGAAATCACTTATTTTTTTATCATCTTCTACGACTAGAATTTTCATTAAATTATTTTAGCCTAAAATACATACAAGTTCTTTGTTCTTCGCCATTTATGACAAACTTGTAATATAAAGTCGGCAACTGTTTGAAATTTAGAGACCAGGAATAACTAGTTTAGACTATTCACTATTCCGTAGGTCACCAGAATATTTAAAATAATGATTCCGATGCTCCAAAAGATTAAATTCGAACCTCCGGTGCTTGAACTAACATTACTCAGCATCAATTTCAGCTGGCGTTGTTCAGCCTCTAAAGAGGTAATGCGATCCATATATTGGGAGTCACTAGAAGTAGATGTTTCGCTTCCCTTCTTTTTTTCCGTAACTTCTTTTTGCAGACTTTCCAAGTCTGTTGCCAAATCCTCTAACGAACCATGAATCTTGATGGTATTACGATTCAATGTAAGAATGCGATCATTTAACTGATTGTTAAATTCAACTATCTTCTTAATGATGGAAGGAGCTCCAAAAAATCTGGCAAGAAAACCTTTTTTAG
>DATGND010000325.1:0-3737 GCA_035306925.1 Bacteriovoracaceae bacterium
AAAGCGATACTTACACTAGTTGCAACAAAAGTTGTTAGGGAAACATAAAGATAGGAGAGTGCCCTCTGGATGATGACTCCTCTTTGTAAGGTGTAATGAAGAATTTCGTAAAAGTTACTTTCGAGTTTGTTAATATTGTCAGAGTCATAAAAATCCTGGAAATGTGCATTCAATCTTCGGGCCCTCTCCATTATTCTTGAAAGCCTTTGAGATGTTGCCAGTATCAAGGAACTGCTGGCGAGTATTAAAACAGCAGGTGTAATCATTGCCGATAAAATAGCTAGATCTTTTGAAGTCATCCCTACTCCTTGATAAAGAAGATATCACTTTGGAAGGGATGTTTATCTAAAGATAAGATTGAATTCACTTCCTCCATCATTTCTTCTAGCTTTTAAATGAGAGAGGAAAAGAGATGGAAATTGGAAGAAAAGTTTGGGCCATAGCAGAAGGATATATTCCTTCTAAAAGTAACGGGCCTTTCCCCGAGATGGAAAGTCATGAAACAGTTTGCATATTAAACGCGGGAGATAAGAAGGCTAAAATAGAAATAACCATTTTCTATTCTGATAAAGAGCCTGTTGGACCTTACCTTGTTGAAGTGGAACCTCGAAGAACAAGGCACGTCAGATTTAACGATTTAAAGGACCCGGCATCGATACCTAAGGACACTGATTTTGCCAGTACTATTATTTCAGATGTTCCAATCGTTGTACAACACACTCGTCTTGATAGCCGTCAAGCCGAGAATGCTCTTCTTTCAACCATTGCTTACTTCAGTCAAAGTTAATTTGTTGTGAATGAGGGCATCTTGAAATTTTTCCCTAGCACTTTAATCTTTAGAAGTAATTCAAAAGGATCTCAAGTTGCAAAGAATTGAAGACCTGGCCTTATTAAGTAATTTAAAAACAGCCGCACTCATTGATTGTCATGGAGATCTAAAATGGATGTGTGCGCCACGCTTTTCATCCCCTGCATGTTTTACTTCTCTGTTAGGTAATGATGGAAATGGTCATTGGCGAATTTGTCCAACGATACCTTATAAAGTGAAGCGGAGGTATATTGAAGATACCTTTGTTCTTGAAACGGAGTTTACGACCTCTAAAGGAAGAGTCAGGTTAACTGATTTCATGCCATACAAAGATGAGGGAACTCACCTTTTTAGAACGATCGAGGGACTTGAAGGTGACGTTCCAATGACTTTTATTTTTCGTCCAAGATTCTATTATGGATCAATCATTCCTCTTATTGAGAAAGAAGAAGATGAGTTCACTATCATCTCGGGGCTAGATAAGCTTTATCTTAAATCTCCCATTGATTTGGATGTGGAGAAGGATGCCTTAAAGAAAGATATAGTTGTTTCTGCTCAAGAATCTTTTTCTTTTAGAATGTGCTGGAGCTACTCCTATAAAAAAAGAAAAGTTGTCTATGAGCGAGATGAAGTTTTTAGTAAAACCATCCTCTCATGGCAAAAGTGGATAAAAGGGAATAAGTTATCAGACACATCCATTCATCCAGAATTTATTAAAAGGTCCATGTTAACTTTAAAAGCTTTAACCTTTGAACCCACCGGAAGTTTAGTGGCAGCAGTGACCACATCATTACCGGAGGAGCCAGGAGGAGTTAGAAACTGGGATTATCGATTTTGCTGGCCACGGGATGCGGCCATGTCTATCAGTGCAGTGGCGAGAGCAACAGATAGAGTGGATGAAGTCTCTTCTTGGCGTGAATGGTTAACTCGTGCCAGCGCCGGTGTACCTAAGCAACTTCGAACAGTATATGGAATCAGAGGAGAAGTGGTTTATGATGATAAAGAGCTTGAGTGGTTGGATGGATTTAACAAATCAGTCCCCGTCATTATTGGCAATTCAGCCAATCGGCAAAGACAATTGGATATTTATGTGTCTGTAGTTGAAATCTTTTGTAAATCCAGAAAACTCGGGCTTCCTCCACTGAATAACGACTGGAATGAAGTTAAAGAAGTTTTAGAATATTTAGAAGAGATTTGGACAGAGCCGGATGAAGGTATTTGGGAAGTTCGAGGCAAGAAAAGACATTTCGTGCAGTCAAAGCTTACAGTGTGGATGGCCTTTAAGCTTGCAGTGGATGTTGCGCAAAGAATGAATCTTGATGCACCTATTGATCATTGGAAAAGTCTAATGAGTCAGATTCACCATGATATATGTGAAAAGGGTTTTAGTCCTAAAAGGAATTCTTTTGTTCAATACTATGGTGCAGAAGAAGTGGATGCCAATCTGTTGCTCCTTCCCTTATTAGAGTTTCTTCCTTTTGATGACCCTCGAATAATTAATACGATCAAAACCATAGAAGAAGATCTTCTTCTAGAAGAAGGTTTATTGATGAGATACAGACCTTCCCATGAGCTAGAAGGATTACCACCTTCAAAGCCGAAAGCTTTTCTTCTTTGCAGTGGTTGGTTAGGACAATGCTATGTGAATATGGGTAGAAGAGAAGAAGCACTTAAAATTTTAAAAAAACTTTATTCCATTTGTAACGATGTGGGTCTATTAGCTGAGCAATATGACCCCGAACGTAGATGTCTTTTAGGAAACTTTCCCCAGGCTTTTTCTCACATTGCTTTGATCTCTCTTGAAATGGAATTATTGAAGAAGAAATAGTTTCTTTTTGTCTCAAGTTTTGTTTAAGTTTTAGCGAAAAGTTTGTTATGCTTTCTTTCATGCGTAAGCTTCTCTTTATTCCACTACTATTAGTGTTTCTGATCACTCCTGTGAGTTATAGTTCTGTCATCGTTCCTGCTGTGGAGCACATAACTTATCATGGTGAGGTGAAAAGAGGACAAGGCCTTTATCAAGCCTTAAGAGATGTCTCTGTTGATAATGCTCTTGCACTTGGAATTATAAACGCTTTAAGTGATGAAGTGGAATTTTCTAAACTTAAAGTAGGGGACAAATTAGAAGCTACATTTAATCAGAATAAGGAATTAATTCGATTCTCCTTTTCTCAAAACCCTGCTGAAAAGCATGTGGTTTCAAGAAATAGCCCTCAAGATAAATGGACTTACCAATTTGTAGAGGAAAAAACTTTCTGGCATGCCCGAATTCTTGAAGGTCAATTAAGAGATGGATCTACTCTACAAAATGATCTTCTTGCCCATGGACTTGCTCCTTCAGTGGTTAATGAAATTATCAACGTGCTTTTATTGCGGGTGAATTTTAGAATGAATGCCCGAGTTGGTGATACTTTCAAAGTGCTTCTCAATGAAAGAAAGTTTCAGGGAGAAACAATTCAGACTAAAGTTCTCTACACTTCCTACAAAGGTGTAAGAGCAGGAAACCATGAAACTTTCTACTACGAAGATAGTGAAAAGAGTTCTACTTATACGGCTCATTATACAGAAGAGGGTGAAGCTCTGATCAACTCGGCTCTTAGATATCCTTTATCCAGTCTGCATGTGCGCTCAGGTTATGGAATGAGAAGACATCCAGTGACCGGACAAATGGCCATGCACCGTGGAGTTGATTTAAGAGGAAGGAGAGGAGCTCCGGTTCATGCGGTAGCAGATGGGCGAGTTGTCGATTCAAGTTATAATCAATATGCAGGAAACCAAATTGCTATAAAACATCGTGA
Organism: Bacteriovoracaceae bacterium; assembly: GCA_035306925.1. Classification (GTDB taxonomy): domain Bacteria; phylum Bdellovibrionota; class Bacteriovoracia; order Bacteriovoracales; family Bacteriovoracaceae; genus Peredibacter. Next base: position 3,607 of record DATGND010000325.1, read on the forward strand.
TGGTTCTAAGTCCTACTACCTTCATCTTGATCGCCGTAGTGTAAAGAAAGGTGATTGGGTTCGTTCTTATCAAGTTATCGGAACGGTAGGTGCCACTGGTAGAGTAACTGGGCCGCACCTTCACTTTGGTT
>DATGND010000326.1:0-7928 GCA_035306925.1 Bacteriovoracaceae bacterium
ATTAGAGCGAACGTTTCTAATTACAAAATAAATCCCATTCGGAGACATTTCTTTGTAAGGTTTTAAGTCGAATGCACGGGTACAGCTATTGATTTCCACGAAAGAAAAGGGTTCAGTATGAATTTCTGTAGTTGCACCAGAAGATTCTATTCTATAAATAGCGACATCAAAACTAAGTTTGGTATAGCCTTTAGATGTAGAACCTTTATTGCGTCGATAACAAACTTCATTTGTTGTACCAGTAGATTCTGGCTCAGGCTTTACTTTAAACCTTCTTTTCAACATCACGTCAGTTGCTAATAGCTCTTGCACACCCTCCAGAGTTTTAAGGTGAAATGATGTATTGGTAAAGTATCGCGTATCAGAAAGAGTAGGGTCATAAGAATATTCCCCACTAGCGGTGATTTTAACTTTTCTTGTATCATAAATGCTTGAATCAGTATGAAAGCTAGGAGTACAATTATTTCTCTCTAATAAGTCTTTTGAACGTCCCGAATATAGTTCTCCCCAGTGTGGGTCTTGAGGAAGAGTTCCTGTAAAAGGTGGTCTCGTCGTTCCTCCGCCTCCTCCACCAGTTCCTCCAGTATAACCACCTGTACAGGTATTGGTTCGTACACACTCTGGTACATCGTAAGGATTCGTTTCTTTTGTTACTGTCTTTGTTTCTTTAATACAGCCCACCAACATGGTCGATGAGAGGAGAAAAAGACATAATTTTTGTTTCATAGGCCAACCTCTGGACTTTCTTCTGTTAACTTATCGGAAAAGGGAAAGAAAACTTGATTAAGTTTGCTTTGCTTAAGCTATCTACTTGAATTTTAGTAAGGAAGACAGGTTTTATCAGACACTTAGCCCTTGAGTCAGCTGCTAGATACTGGATATGATGGAAGAATGAAAAGAAAAGAAATTTTTGCTTTTATATCTCCGCTTCTTGAGCAGCTTTATCAATTTTCCCACGCTCTTTTACCGGATGACCTGGAAGCTGAACAACTGGTGATCGATGGAGTTAATGGATTCATCATCAAAGAAAAAAAATGGCTCAGCCGTTTTGAAGTTGATGAAGAAAATGAAGGGAGAGTTCGAAGAATTTTTTTTCAAAAGATAATTCATCATATTTATGATCTTGCTCAAAAGAGATCCATGCACTTTAAAAGCGATAAAAGCGATGCTTTTTACGAGCTCCCTTTAAGAAATCGCGCCATCATGATTCTTCGTTATCAAATGAATTATACTCCTGAACAGATAGAAGACTTTCTTGGGCTAGCACGATGGGAAGTTATTGAAGGCATTCATAATAGCAGATTTACTTTGATGAATGAGTTAAACGCGGGAACACTATGATTGAACAAGAAAAACAAATCCTTTCTGCTTATATCGATGGAACTCTTTCTCCTACTAAGAAAATGGAGTTCGAGACCCTTCTTAAGAACCGAGCTGATTTACAAGAAGAGATTCTAAGAAGAAGAACTCAGATATCAAGAATGTTGAACTATCTTCCCCGAGTAGGGCTCAGCAAGGAAGCCAGGGAAAATATCGAACAGGAAGTCAAATCGACAATTAAGCAAGTGATCGATCAAAAGAATGAAAGTCTCTGGGAAAGAATAAAGGACACTTTTAGCCGTTAACGATCAAACTAAAGTAGATGGAAAACTCCCCAGTATCTTCCCATAGTGCTTGAGGAGGGTTGTGAAGGGTATCCATATCTTTTAGTACATCCACAAAAAAATCCTGAAGCTTATCTATATTACTCCATTGAATCATTTTGATCTTTTTAATGTTTCCTTTCTCGTCATAGGTCAGTCGACCCGTCATGACTTGCATATCTTGAGTCATAGGAAACTGAAGATGTGGATTGGCCCTTCTGAACTTATCAAGATTTTTATAAAAGGAGTTAATATAGTTAATGGCCGTTCTTCTTTGGAAACCATAAAACATGAGCTCATACTTATTAAGCTCATCAGGACTGACTCCTTCAGGTACTTCTAAGTTAACCGAAATATCAGAAGTATTCAGACCACTGGCACGGGGATCTCCTCGGAAAGCTTCTCTTGTTGGAGCGTTGTTAGCGAAGTTTCGCATCTGATCTCCACGAAGCTTGATGGCTTCAAGAGCGGTCTTTTGGGGTTCTGGCCTTTTCCCTGGTCGTTGAGGTTGAACATTACTTTGAGTTACTTTCTTCTCTTTTTGAGAGACTTCATTTTTAGCAACGCTGACTTGCTCAGCAAGATCTTTGAGAGAAATATTTTCTTTTACATCAGGAGCAGTCTTAGCAATTTCCTTGGCTTCCTTTCCTTTGAAGGAATAAATACTGTCTTTTCTTTTTGCTTCACGAGACCCAACAGTACGAATGTCTTTAATTTTAAAGGGGGTTCCCACATGATCACGGGAATTCTGGGTCAGCTTAGGGGAAAGAGGCGGGATGGTTAAGAAAAAAAGAAACAAGTGAACGAGACCCACCAAAATGATGAGGGTAGGTAAGTTGATTCGCAGTTTAAGGGTGATGTCCTTAGACATTCCTGACTCCTTCACTAGTATATAGGATATCCTATATTTAACACTCTAACCAAAAATGAGTAAGATTTACACAGAACAAACCACTTTTTTGGCCTACAATTTCCTGATTGACCTGATCGAAAGCAGGGACGAAAATAGAGGATAAGTTTTTGAAACAACAAGGATGTTGCGCTCACATGAAAAAATTAATGAAATCATCAATGACTAAAATTCTCCTGACCTGCGGAGTTGGGATTTTCATAACACTGGCCGGGTTCTGGCACCACCAAACAAATCAGGGTTATCTATCAACTCTTCATGTAATGAATCAGGGGTTGGGAACTTGTTTTGGCCGTATCAATCAAAGCTTCACGGCCATGATGATTAAGGATGTGAAATCACCTTATCTTGATAAAGGCTTTGCCCAGCTTTCCAATGCCTGCTTGGAAGAACTTAGAACAACCTTTAAGCCACTAACCAATAGGCTCCCTAAAGTGAGTGAGTCATTGAATAAGCTAAACTCAGAAGCCGTATGGTTTTACGAAAAACTAGGAAAAATCCATTCTCCAATGCTTTTAGGGCAGGGAATGGATGGAAATCTTTCTCCCATTCAAGAGCGCTATGTTGCTATTGAAGATCTTAAAGTTTCACTATCTGATGAACTCGATGCGGGGATGCATAGAATAAAGCAGATCCAATTTACTGATGAAATTATTATGGGGTCAGGTCTCTTAATGTTTCTATTAGGACTTGGATTTATCAGCCTTCAAGAGATTAAGCAGATTAGAAAAAGAGTAAGTGCAGAGAAGATGGCCGTTAACTTGATTAATAATAATCAGGCCAATGTGGGGGCCATGGTAGATGCCCTGGTTTCTAAAGCACTCGTAGATCAAGGACTCGTTGTTACTGCTCAAATCTTTAAGGATTATCATGAATCACTCTTAGAAGGAATGCACAAGCAAATCCCTCTTGAATCAGAAATGATCCCTTCTGAATCATTAAAGGTAAAAAATGATATTTCAACACCAGCTCCTTCAAATGTTGCGGAAATCAAAACTCCACTTCAAGAAGTTCTAAATTCTCTTAGAAGTCTTAATTTAAACTTTGAATCTGATGATGTGTTGGATATTGAACTTAAAGTTGAGGCAGAAGAGTGCAGTCAAATTTTAAGTACTGCGATTCATAAACTAAATGATCGTAAAATTCAGGGTAATATCATTAAGCTAAGCTCTGAGCTTCATGAAGATCGTTGTATCGTTAATCTCTTTCTTGCTAATGCCGCTTTTAATTCTGAAGAATTAGAAGGATCTGAAGATCCTTCCAGACTTTCAGATCCTTATCTAATGATCCTCTCAGAGATGATTAAAGATAGTGATATTACATGGAGCTATGGAAATCATATCGATGAGAAAACAAATCTCATGGGGATGAACTTCAGCTTTAATTTCCCTCGTGGGACTAAGGTCAAAAATCTTATTTCTGTGGTGAAAGGAAAGAAAAGAGATATTGCCAGAAGTCTTGCTAACTAGAAATTCAAAATCTTCTATTAGTAGCTTTGCTTACTTCGTTTTCGAAAAGTTACATATTTCTAGAAGACCGCACCTCAAACGATCATTCCCAGAAAACAAGTTTTCTGGGGATGTTATAACGAATATCTCATAACTAGAAATTCAACAGGAAGGTCACCGGGCCATCATTAACAAGTGCCACTTTCATATCGGCACCAAAGCGACCTTCCTGCACTTCAATTCCATGATCACGCAACATCTTATTAAATAGGGCATACTTTAGACGGGCCGTCTGAGGAGTTTCAGAGTTTTCAAAGCTAGGGCGATGTCCACCTGAACCATCCCATGAAAGAGTAAACTGACTTACAGAAAGAATTTGGCCTTGAACTTTCTTGATATCGAAATTGAGTCGTCCATTTTCATCATCAAAAATACGAAGTTTTGAAATCTTATCAACTGCTTTAGAAAGAGCTTCATCAGTATCATTCTTCTCAAAGCAAACAAAGAGAAGAAGTCCTTGTTTGATTTCACCAACGATTTCATTTTCAACAGTAACTTTGGCACTTGATACACGTTGAATTAAAACTTTCATTAAGTTCTCTTAGGGGTTACGTGACGTCTGAAGGCATCTTGAATTGTATTCTGTACTCTTGAAAGAAGGTCAGCATAAGTCTGACGTAACAATTGAGTATCTTCTACAACAGATTTCAGGTCTTCTAGCGAAGGGATATAAATTGCTCTTAGAAGTTTTGAAATAGGAACGTTTTGAGCTTCACTTAGAATGAAGTTTAAAAAAGAAATCATAAGTTCATCAGCATGAAGTCTTACAATAACTTTACCGTTAGATTTTAACTCCAGAGCAGTGAGTTTTAACTCTGCTTCATGGGTTATTTGAACTGAAGCTTCCGTAAGAGGAAGGTGAATATCATGTGGTCTACTTGTATCAATGAACTCCAGGTAAACGTCATTGTTGTTAGGGTAAAGAGCGTGAGTAGGTCTTTGCACTAACTGAGACTGAATAACAGGATTATTGAAACTAATTTTTTGGCCAAAACGGGAGTCTTCCATTTTAAAGACAACGTTCTGCAGATTCCTTTCAAAGTTTGAAAGTCTTGTGAGAATCTCACAAGCATAACGACTGAAAAGGTCTCTCGTCATATGCTCGATATGATTAAATGCTTTAGAAAGCGCCAGAGGATCAGTTTCAAGTAACTGGTCTTCATTAAGATTGAGAACATCAAAAGCACTGCTTAAATGAGCAGGTAGAAGTTCTGTTTGAGTGAAGAACTTAGGAACCAGGAAGCGAGAAAGGCTACCCTTAACTAAGCTTAGCCCACCTGTGAACGTTATATTGGCCACTTGCTGACCAATCGGTGTTAGAAAATAGTTTCTTAAAATATTAGGATTCAGACCAGCAATCTTAGGAAGAAGCTGGAAGTAACAGCATTGAGTTTCCCCACGATCAGAGTGAATGGATCTGAAAGTATCCATCGGATGCAATTCAAGGTTTACATTACCTTGACGGAAATCCACTACTAAGAAGTAAGAAATATCTTGTTTAAGTCCAAGGTTTAAACCTGTTTCAGGCTGATCCTTAATAGAAAGAGACTTAATCTCAAAGAGTGTATTAAGAGTTGTACAGTTATCAAGAAGACCTTTGAAAAAAGCCGGGTGAGTGATTCGCGATGAATCTTCGTTAGTGGAATGAATGAGCATTCCATCGACAATTGCTTCCTGATAAAACTCAATTCTAAATGAGTCATCAAATTCTAGCTGGGCCATTGCTGGAACTTCGCTAATATGATTCATGTAGAATGTTCTTAGATATTCAGTAATAGAAGAGAATTGATGAAAGCTCTTTAGATCTGCTGATACTCTAAAGTATGAACAAGTTTGCTTTTTCTCAAAGCCAGACTTCTTTCTGAAAATATAAATATAAGAACCGAGTTCTCCTTTGCCCTTTACATCTTCAAGGTCAAAGATAGCTTCTGTTTTCAAATCTTTAACAATCGGGCCTAGACGATCGCGAAGAGAAGGAACAAATAGTTTCTTAGAACTGATAACAAATAAGTAACCATTGTTTTTAAGATAATTAATCTGGTCACTGATTTGATTCATCTGGTAGTGCTGAGGATTGTTTTTAGGGAAATGACAGAGGTTAAGAATAATTCTGTCATAGGAAGAAGAGTAAAAAGGATTCTCTTCTAATAATAGTCCCTGGCGCATTCCACCCTTACGATTGTTATAATGCCCTCTCATGATGCGACTGATGTATTCAATAGGCCGCTCATTTTGGAACTGAGCTTTTTGAGCAAGGAAGGTTAGGAATTGAAGCTCATTGCAAATCTTGGCAAAAACACCGGTTCTAAAATCCAGACCTTTAAAATCCGGACATAGTAAACTTTCCCATTTTTCCGTCTTGTTATTTTCTTGAGCAAGCCAATGAGAAAGAGAAAGTGATTCTAAATAGTCTCCAAAATACTTGGAGCTGATGACTCTTTCTTGATCAAAGTTTGATTTTCCTTCCAGGGTTTCCTGCCATGTTGGAAAGTTAATCAATAATGAGTTTAAGAAAAGTCCGAAACCAACATGTGAAAGGGAGTGAGAGTAAATTTTACTCTGATCATTTTTAATTTGAGTTCTAAAAGAAATGATCTTTGTAATCTCACTGATAGTAAGACTAGATGATAGCTTAACCAGCTCTTTCATCAGCTCTTTCATCGCTTCTTGAGGTCGGTACCAGCTGTAGTAGTTTGACTCTAAAGAACGTGAGAAGAGTTCGTTATGGGAACCAATTTTAAAAATGGTCGTTAGGAAACTTGTTGGATAAAGAAGGGCCTTATCACTGAGTTCAAGTCCTACAGTATCAATGAGACTTGAAATAAATCTCAATTTATAAAAAGTAATGGCAGCAACTCTGTTGACATAAATATCAATGAAGTCTTTGATTTCTGTTATCTCATCAATTCGTTCTGAATCAATGTAGTGCCAGAAACTGGCCAGATCATCTAAGCCTTCAAATTGCAGAGAAAGGTTTTCCGCATAAGAAAGAAACTCGTTATAGAGTCCCAGCTTGATAGAGCGAGTGAAATCTTTTGTATTGAGAAGTTCATCCTTAATGTCTTGCTCAAGACGATCAAGGCAGAGTTCAAAATTGATAATTGATTTAGATTGTAAGGAATCACCACGCCATCCAGGTGTGAGAAATTTGATGGGGGAGAATTTATCTTGATCCCTTTCGATATGAATTGGTTTTTTGGGAGTGAAAACGGCAAAGCGAGTATCTAAGCAGCTTGGCGTTTTTTCAAAGAAGGTTTCATTTTGGGCAGAGTGGGGCCTTTCAGACTCTAAGTCTGGCCGCAACCACTGCTGAGCAAAGAACACCTTCCTAGACAATTTTTTATCCTCAGTCTAAAGCAAAACTGTTGAAATTATAGCAATTTTGGGAATTGATATTCTGTCTTATCGTACTGTTTTTGTCATGAAAAAAAGCCTAGAAAATAGCCTTTTCTTTTAAAGTTTTTCACGGGGGTTCCGAAACGCAACATATAAGGGAATTAGTTAAAGAATTCTTAAACAAAATATATTAATTTCATTGAGGGGGAAGAGATGGATAAGAATATGGACAATGACTTAAGCGATATCATGAGAGAAATCGAAGCCCTTGAACAAGATTTCAAAAATGAAGAAAAAGCCCTTGCCCAATCTCCAATCATCCAAGAATTGGCCCAATTAAATGAAGAACTCTCTGCCCCGGTGGGTCAAAAGACTGAAGCCAGCTCAGAAGACCAAACTTTTGATTGGTTGCAGGGCGACAATAATAAAGCAGAGCCACTTGATGTTTCGGAAGCAGAGGTTTTTGAAATGAAAGCTGCGGAAACGACAACTGCTCCAGCACCTGCTGAAGCTCATGCTGAACCAGTTTGT
>DATGND010000327.1:0-10911 GCA_035306925.1 Bacteriovoracaceae bacterium
AGTTCCCCTGAAGTGTATCCAAGTCCGTTACAAAGAAAGCTTCATCCTCATTATCAACGACCTTGGCCCCTGCTGCTACTTTAGTAGCTAGACCATAAGGGTTACCGATAACCATAACATCCGCATTATCTTCAATTTTACCCTTACGACGGATATCCAGAGGTTTTCTTCCAGAAACTCTCTTAGAGAGTTTAATAATGGCGTAATCAAGACCTGTGATGAAATCATTTTTCCAAGCAATAAGCTTTTCACATGAATAGATATTTTTTTTAGGAATTCTGTATTTGGCATTCTCGTCCGGTAAGAAGTCAAACACCCAATCATGGGCCTTACACTGCTCATCGGTCATAATACAATGACCGGCCGTAACCATAATATCGGCGCCAATTAAGAAACCAGAACACACGCCTCCAGTGATCTTGTCGCGAAAGCGCTCTTCTTTACAAAGAGGAATTCCTTCATAATCGGTGACTTGCTCATCAAAAGAGCGGGCACCCGATAATGAGGCCATACGAGAAAAAAGAGATTTTTTTATTCTTTCTTTAGGAACCATCACTGCAGTGGAGCGAGCAAGCTCTTGTTGCATTTCAGTAGCTTCACTTAGGTCCACTCGATCATCTTCACCATAGATAACAGGGTTTTCGACTGCAAAGGCCGATAAGCACAAAAAAAGTGGAAGATAAGAAAATGTTTTCATGAAAGCCCTTTTTGTTGTGAAACTTTATTTTAACTCAAAAAAGGCGGCAAACACTGCCCTGCGTAAAACTTACATAGTTTGACGGAGCCACTCGAAAGTTAGAAAATTTAAACTCTATATCTAAAGGATAAATATGGGAATTTACGTTAACAGAACTCTTAATATGAAGCAAATTGCGGCCATCGGTTTTGATATGGACTACACCCTCGTCCGCTATCATTCTGAAGCCTTCGAAGAGATGACTTATCATGCAATCATCAACAAGTTGATTACAGAGAAGAATTATCCCGACATCATTAAAACTTTAAAATTTCAATTTGATCTGGCAATCCGAGGGCTCGTTATTGATAAGCCTTATGGGAATATTCTTAAACTCTCCACCTATTCCAAAGTTAAGCATGCCTATCACGGGCTCAAAGAAATGGATTTTAAAGAGCAGCAAAAGATTTATCAGGGCCTTACTATTGATCTTAACGATTCATCCCGTTATGCCATCGTAGATACTACATTCTCTGTTTCTTATTGTGTCCTCTATATGCAAATAGTGGATCTTAAAGATGCCAACCCTCATCTGAACTTTCCGGATTATAAAACACTAGAAGAGGATCTTCTTTATTGTCTTGATATTTCTCACCGAGATGGGACTCTCAAAAATCAGGTCAAAAAAGATTTAAAAAAATATGTGAATCCTGATCCGGAAACAGTCAGCGCTCTTGAAAGATTTAAAAAGCACGGTAAAAAGTTGTGGGTTATTACAAACTCTGATTACTCTTATACAAAACTTCTCTTGGACTTTGCTATTACCCCTTATCTTAAAAACCATAAGCATTGGTCAGAGCTGTTTAATATCGTTATCACATTGGCCGCTAAACCGCGCTTTTTCACCGACTCTATGCCTTTACTCAAAGTTGATCCGGTCACAGGGCTTATGAGTAACCACCATGGCCCGATTGAATCAGGTATTTATCAGGGTGGATCGGCCGATAGTATTCAAAAATGTGCTGAACTCTCCGGAGAACAAATTCTTTATTTAGGAGATCATATCTACGGTGACGTTCTCACTATTAAGAAAACGTGTAATTGGAGAACTGCTCTAGTCATTGAAGAGCTTATCCATGAGATCAAGGGTCTAGGACAGACCAAGGAAATCAACGAAGAAATTGCGACTTTAATGGATGCAAAATTAATCGTTGAAAAAGAAATCGATGAAGTTTTTGATGATGCTATTGAAAATGACAAGAAGCCAGATAAATCAAAGCTTCAGCCTCTTTTTGAAAAGATAGAACAAATTGACCGCCAAGTGGCCGGGCTTATTCGCAATCATACGACCTACTTTAACCCTTATTGGGGTGAAGTCATGAGAGCAGGAATTGAACCTTCAAGGCTGGCAGGACAGATTGAAAAGTACGCCTGTATCTATATGGCCAAAATCTCTGATTTTCATAAAGTATCTCCGCGCTCTTATTTTAGACCTAAGAGAAGAGAGCTTGCTCACGAATAATATCCAACCATAGTAGGTGTCTAAAATTTGGACGCCTACTATAACTCTTTCATTGGTTTCCCTGCATTTTATCAAACTCTTATATGATGAACTCCTATAAGGAGCCTAGTCATGAAGAAACTGATATCAAACTTACTTGTTATATCCTTTCTCCTCCCTATTTTAACGGCCTGTAAGGAGAGCGGTGAAATTAGTTCAATTGATAATCAGACCAAGGCCCTTACTAAGAGCTCTCACCCTGAAATAGCAAGTCTTGCCAAGTCTTCTTTAACACTTCAGAAAGAGCTTTATAAGTATAATAAAAAATGGCCTAGACTTCGTGCCCTTCCTCAAAAAGATGAATACTCAAAAGCAGAAGAACTCCATTCCATTAATAAGGAGATCGTCTCAGAAAACCTTCGAAAGCACATGGAATCCCTTAATAAGATGGTTCTACAGGTCACAGATATCTCGGCTTTTAAATACAACAATCCTGACAATCTCAATGCTATTGTTGAAGCAGAAATCCTCCTCCTGAACTCACTTTTTTCTATCAGAGAAATTGCCAACGCCAGTGCTATTAAATTTCTCAATATCATGAATAAGTTTGATAAAGAATATTTTGATGAAATTCCTGAGAATCAAGAGTTTAAGAAATATCTTTTTGAAGAATACACCAAGACTCTGGCGATCTCTAAGATTGCAGCACAGGATATCGAAAAAACATTAATCTCCCTCAAAGAAATGAGAGAGGGAGAAATTCTCTCTGACAAACAGATTAACTACATCACCTCCCTTGTTGATGAAAGAAGAAACAAGGAGCAAAAGCCGCAAAAAGAGATTAATGAAATTGCTAATGAAACTTTAAATGATGAAGGTAAGGATCTTCTTTTTAAGAGCATTGAAGATCATCATAAAGAATTTGAAACACTTACTTTTCTCTATGATCCCGCACAGAATGATCACCCGGCCGTTCATGCACTTGTTATCATCGCTAACCTTACCTGGGGACTTCCTAATACTCTCGTAGGCCTGGGGTTTGTTATTACGGCCGCCATCCTCGCTCCCATTACTCAAGGTATGGGTGCCATTGTAAGACTTGCAGGATACGAGCCATACTTTATGGAAATGAGATTTCCTAGATTAAAAGTTGCTGCCTCTAAAATGCAAATTTATGCAGATGTATGTGGACTCAACTACATCCCTTCAAAGATGAGTGCCGGACTGTTTGAACTGGATTTTTGTACCTCTTATCACTTTGCCTCAGGACATGAAGCTGGTCATGCGAAACAATCCGCTCTTCTTGGACCTCTTTATTTTCCAGCAGCGATTTTAAGCTACACCCTCAATATGGGTCACGGTGGCTTCATTGAACACTGGGCAGATGCATGGGAAGTTCATGATTAGATTTCTTCTTCTCCTTATTCTTATCACTTCCTGTGGTAAGAATGAAAACATAGAAAATCGATTTACAAGTGCTCATCACTTCTATGCTAATCAAACGCAAGTTTGGAAAGACACGGATAAGGATGGGATTCAAGATCGATTTGATTTTGATATTGATGGGGATGGTATTCCTAACCTGGCCGACCAGTATCCTTATGATCCCCAAAATTTTGGAGAAGATAGTAACCATAACGGCATACCGGATTTTATTGATTTTGAATTTCATCCAACTTTAAAAGAATTAAGTTCTATACAAGAACGCCTTTTAAAGGAGAAAGGGATTTATCTTATCAATGCAGAAAGTGATTTTACCAAAGAAGAAATTCTTTCTATTGAAAACATTCTTCTTAATGAAGAGATAAACCTTAGACTCTCATTTAATAAACTTAAAGTTGTTGCTAAATATCCTGCCCACAAAAGAAGTAACTTTGTTCGGGCAAGTTTTGATCCCTATTGGGAACAGATTAGTTTTTATGATGTGCCGGAGCTTAATAACATTCTTAGCTTCAACGCTAGTTTTGTGCACGAACTCGGTCACGTTTATCAACATGAATCCCCTGAGGCTTTCGAGGAGTTTAAGAAAAACCCACTTTACTTAACCCAATATGCCCACTCCTCTTTAGAAGAAGCTTTTGCAGAAATGTTTTTATTTAAAATTCAGGAATTAGAAATTTTTGATTTAGATATATCAAGATTTGAATTTTAAAACCTGCCTCACTTTTGAGGGTGAGGCAGATTAAAACTTAATTAAGCGGCAGGGATTTCAAAACTTACTGCAAGAGTATTATTCACACATGGGTTCGTCTGAATAGAAATTGTCTTTCCAGTCATTAGGTAAACAAGTCTTTCAAAAGAAAATTGTCTGAATGTATTTAAGAAACTTTGAACCTCAGGACTTAGTTTCACTTTTTGTAAGTGATACTCAGGCTGGTAACTCATGACTAACTTTCCATCGATCTCTTCTAAGCTTAGACGGTAGTCAGCATGGAAATAAGTCATCTTATCAATGAACGCTGAAAAGACTTCTTTAATTGAATCTGCTTTCTGTAATCCAAGATGATTATAGAAGCGATGGTCCTGCCCCATCTCAGTGATGGCCCTAATAACTTCTGGCGAATCAAGATTGTTCTCAACGAAGAAGGCCAGAGTATCAACATAGAGTTGGAAGTTGATAAGATTATCAAAGTCCACAAAAAATTCTGGATCAATTTCAACTTGTGCCAGATATTTTTTATAAAGATCTGCATTAGTAACTTCTAGATACTTAATCAACGGATAAATCACTCTCAACTTAGCTACTCGACTTTGCTTGTAGCGACGAGGAATCTTAAATCCATGAATATCAATATTAGAAAATTGAAGAGGAAGATTTCTATCAATAATTCCCGCTTCCAGCGCCTCAGGTGGGATATCCGTAAAACGAGCAAATAAAAACCACTGAGGAGCAGATGGTACTAAAAGATCATGCTCCATTTTAGAAAGGGCCGACTGAGAACAACCGATGGCCTGAGCTACTTCTGCTTGATTAAGTTTTTTAAATTTTCGAGCTGCCTTCATTAGGGTGCCGAGAGAATATTTTTGTTCTTTCATAAAACATCCTTTTTTTAGTGTAAAATTATCGAACTCGAATTAATGTGATATCTCCTTAGTCCGAATTTCATAACTTTACTGATTTTTATCATGATAACACCAACCTTAAGGAATCCTCAAGGATTCTGTTTAGAAAATCTTAATATTCCCAACAAAATCCATTACATTGTGCAAAAACAGGATTGGGAGACATTAGATCAAGAATTCCAGCAACTTACTTCTCCAAGAGGGCTCCTTTATCAAACTCTGCTAAAGTATATTTGTTTTAAAAGCATAGAATTCATGATCAGTATTAGGGATAGTAGTAATGAATGGGAGGAGGATGGCATCTGGCATGATGACGGATCGCGCATTCTGGCCTTTAGCCTTTCTCTGACTCTTGAACATGAAAAAATTGAAGGTGGTTATTTAGGGATAAGAAAAAAAGGAGAGCAGAATTTTGTGAAAATTTCTACTCCCCCATTTGGAACGATGATTGTTTTCCTAACCGGTATTCACGGCTATGAACACAAGATTCATCAGGTGACTAAAGGGCGACGTATTGTCATAGCTGGTTGGTGCACCTGAAAGGGTACAGTAAGTAAAACTAAAACAGCCCTTCGATGGAAAGATACCTCTCACCCGTATCATAACTAAATGTAAGAACAGACTTCGTCTGAGGATTTTTATCCAAATATTTTTTTACAGCAGCAAGAGAAGCCCCAGAAGATATTCCAACAAGAAGTCCCTCCTCAAGAGCTGCTTTTTTAGTCATCTCAAAAGCTTCTTCCTTACTGATTTGAATAATTTCATCAAAGAGTTCCACTTTCACCAGTCCTGGAATGAAACCAGTTCCAATACCCTGAATAGGATGAAGCCCTGATGGACATCCTGATAAAACAGCGGAAGCTTCAGGTTCTACAGCGACCACTTTGGTTTTAAACTTATCTTTTAAAGTTTCACCTACACCCCTTAAGTGTCCCCCAGTTCCTACACCGCTGATTAAAACTTCTACTCCATTGGGAAAATCATTTAAAACTTCTTGGGCAGTCGCTTCCGTATGAATGCGAAGATTGTCTAGGTTATCAAACTGTAGTGGCATCCAGGCGTTTCCTTGAGCAAGGATTTCCTTTGCTTTTTCGATGGCGCCTTTCATCCCTTTTTCACGAGGAGTAAGTTCAAATTGTGCACCATAGGCCTTCATTAAGGCCCTTCTTTCAACAGACATAGACTCTGGCATCACGAGAATAAGTTTATAACCTTTCACGGCCGCTACCATGGCCAAAGCGACTCCCGTGTTTCCGGAAGTTGGTTCAACAATAGTCATTCCAGGTTTTAACTCTCCTCTGGCCTCTGCTCCTTCAACCATTGATAGTGCAATACGATCTTTAATTGAGCCGGCGGGATTTTGTCTTTCTAACTTTGTCCAAACCTCATGACCTGGGAATAGTTTTGAAAGACGCAGAACTGGAGTATTACCAATTAATTTTAAAACATTATCTACTTTCATCTCAAACACATCCTGGTTAAATTGATGGGCCATTATACCATGAAAGGGTAATTCTTGATAACGCTCTTAAGCACAATCATAGAAGGTTGAGAATAAAATGAAGCCCTCCATGAGGAGGACTTCATCATGACAAAAATATTATTTTTGGATTTTTGACTTTACTTGATCAAGAATTGAGTGAGCAGTGTTGAAAAGCATTCCAGCTGTCTTCGTGGCCTTATCTTTAATTTCTGAAGCTTCAATAAGGTGAATAATGTCTTCAAGCTTTTTAATAGCTTCATCTTTATTGATACCAAATTTTTCTTCCACAAGCCCCAGAAGGACATTGATATTTTTTGTCTTTTTCTGCGCTAATTCACGAGCAGAACGAACAATTGAAAGCTCATCTAATTTATGTTTTTCATAAAGTTCATCAGCAGTGTAAGCAGATTGACCAAACTCTCCTTTTACAGCGTGAGAGATCAGATCAAATTCTACACCTAGAAGTTTTAACTGATGGGTCAATTGGGCCCCCATACCAGCAATCATCTGATGATCTTCTACGGTAACCACTTTGCATGATGAATTCTTAATCCATGAAGCGATTTGCGTATAATCAGTATTATTAACAAAAGGATGGTTAATCACTGTAGCGGAAATACCTTCTTGAGAAAGAAGTTCAGCGGCTTTTAAGGCCTTTGGAACCACTGAACCAGTGGCCACGATGGCAACGTCCCTTCCTTCAGTAAGTTTTTGCGCCTGATGAAGAGAATAATCAAGACCTTCCTTATTTTCTGAGACAAAGTTCTCTCGACCTAAGAAGAAAATATAAGATTCTCCATCTAGACCCGCTTCACGGTCCTTAGCAATTTTTTCAACGGCCTGATAAATATATTCATCTGCCTCACGAGATGTTGAAAGATTCACAATGTTTAAATGAGGAACGCTAGCAAGGGCCGACATATAAGTTAGTGACTGGTGACTTGCTCCATCTGCAGCGTCCTGAAATCCTGTATGAGAGAAAACGGCAATTACCGGAGCTTGAGAAAGAGAACTCATAATCAATGGAAGATTTCCTTTCGTTACACCAAAAGCGGCAAAGGTATCAACCACAGGAATAAACCCTGCTTTACTCATACCAATGGCCGTGGAAATCATATTGGACTCTGCTACCCCCACATCAAGGGAATGCTCTTTAAATTCACTTTGAAAAGCGCTGGTTCCAGTTGAACCCTGTAGGTCACTTGAGATAGAAAAAACAGGATAGCCGGCCTTTACAGCGCGAATAAGCCCCTTAGAAATTCCCACCTGGATTTTTTCTTTGGCAACTCCTGAAGATTTCTTTTCAGGCTTCACTGTTAATTCATTGGCCCAAGCTGTAAATTCAGAAGGAACCTCTTCATCACCCCAAAGCTCCTTTAAGAAATCATGAATTTTTTCATCATAAGCTTTGAGAGGGAAACCGTGGCCTCCTGTTGTTGCTTCAGCCGTGGCCTTGATTCCATAGCCTTTAATGGTTTTAAGCCAGATACAAACAGGCTTTTTAGCATTAGATTTTGCGTCTTCAATACATTTCTCAAGAACTTGATAAACCTTTTCAAGATCATGAGCGTCTTCTACTTCAACAACCTTCCAGCCAAGGGTTTTAAAAGCTTTAAAACTTGGCTCCATGGAGAAGGCATCTTTATCGATACGACCCGAAAGTTTAGTATTGTTATCAGAGAGGAGAAGGACAAACGGATTTATTTTTCCTGCTTGCGCGAGTCCCGGAATCGCACTCATAGCTTCTTTCGCCTCACCTTCCATGGCAGCTCCATCAGAGAGAGAACAGACTGTCACTCTTTGATTACCTAAAACTTTATCGGCCACGGCCAGACCTTGGGCCTGAGGAAAAGCAGAAGCCAGAGGACCATTAGAAAGAAGAACACCTTCAGGATAAAGATGTGATTCACCATGGCCAGTTAGCTTTGAATTAAGAGATCTAAAACCTTTTAGTGTTTCAATGCTTAGATCACCAAATCCCAAAACTGCTCTTAGAGCATAGATACCATTTTCTGCATGTCCGATATCGTTAACGAAGTTAAAGTGATTATACCAATCAGCATGCTTGAACATGATCCCATGGAGGGCCGTCCAAGTTTCTGTCATCGCACTAGGTCCTCCCCAGTGGCATGCAGCTCCACCATTTACCGCGGCTAAATCCATCAGGGCCAGTAAAGATCTTGTTGCCTTAGGATTGGCCAAATCAATTTCATTTCCTTTGGCATCCTTAATTTTTACCGGAAAAAGAGGTTTTGCAGTTGGGGCATTAAGAAGTTTTGTTTGAATATTCAATGGTTTAAGTGACATCGATGACCACCTTTTATGAGTTGAAACTTTGTGAAGACAGTATCTATTTATCACAAGCTTAAGTCCACAAGATTCTATGGATTTACGCTTGCCAAGATTACCTAAAAAGCTTAGAGTTTTGAGAAAATTTTTAGAATGTAAAATTAGACAAGGGATTATTACTATGGCACGTCAATGTGATTTAACTGGAAAAAGCCGTCAGGCTAACCATAAAGTGTCTCACTCAAACATCAAGACACGTACTTTCAAGCAACCAAACCTAAAGACTAAAAAGATTTATGATCCTGAGTCAGGACAAACTATCCGTCTAAAAGTTGCTGCTTCTACGCTTAAGACTCTTGATAAAATGGGTCTCTCTAAGTTCATTCGTAAAATGTACAAGTAATTCCGCTTGTAGAAATTCATACATTAAAAAGTACGGGCCCACGAATGTGGGCCCTTTTTTTTGCAAAAAAAAAAGGGAGCCCTTAGGCTCCCTATTGAGTAGAAAATTAGTAAATAACTTTCACTTCGCGGATAACAGCACCCCAACGATTTTGACTTCTGTCAGAAGAAAACTCGATGGTGATTGTGTCTGTTTCTGCATAGTCAGACTCATAGCCTTCGCCAGCGCCTGAAATTTTCTCTACAACTGCGCCCTTACCATCTTTAAGAGTGATGAAGTCGTAGTTTCTTTCAAGATCATACTTTTCAAGAATGATCTTCACATACTTGGCCCCTGGGAAAGTATATGTTTGAGAGAATCTTTGATTATTTTGATACGGGTGTTCTGTTTCAAACACTTCTGGAAGAGCTTCTACTCTCCAAGCATCATCAGCTGGCTCATTTCTTTCAGGACGAGTATCAGTAAGAAGATTATAAGCATCTAGACGACCACCGCTGATGATTTTCTTACGGTAAGCAGAAGTCGGAACAGATGTCTTCATAAGACGCTCTTTAACTTCCTCAACTGGCAGACGACCTTCTTGAGCAATAAGAAGACCTAGAGCTCCTGAAACGTGAGGAGTTGCCATAGATGTTCCAGAGAATACTTGGTAAGTATCTTTTGGCGTTGTTGAAAGAACGTTTGATCCTGGAGCTGCAATGTGAACAGTTCTCTTACCATAGCAAGAAAAGCTTGAAAGAGAATCTTGAGCAGTATGAGAGGCTACAGAGATCACGTTTGGAACTTCATAGTTAGCTGGGTACTGAGGACGAGAGTCATTATTTGAACCATCGTTACCAGCAGCTGCTACGAATAGAATTCCTTTTTCATAAGCTGCATAGATTGAATCATAAAGAGCTTGCGAGTATCCGCCGCCACCCCATGAGTTAGACATGATATCTACATTCATTTTAGTAGCGTAATCAATGGCCTCAACAGCATCAGCAAGTGTACCACCACCAGCATCTGTTAAGAATTTAACGGCCATCATACGTACATCGCCCATAACACCGGCAACACCGATACCGTTATTATGTTCAGCACCGATAGTACCAGCACAGTGAGTACCGTGATCGTTTCCGTCCATTGGATTTCCATGATCAAGAGCTGCGTTCCATCCATAAACGTCATCGATATATCCGTTACCATCGTTATCGATTCCGTCTCCTGGAATTTCACCTTCGTTTACCCACATTTGGTTAACGAGATCAGGGTGAGTGTAATCAATACCTGTATCAATAACAGCGATCACCACATCACGTGAACCTTTTGTGATTTCCCACGCTCTTTCAGCGTTGATGTCTGCTCCTGCTACCCCACGGTTAGTTGAAACGTTACCGAATCTATCAGGCTCATTCTCACCAGTATTTTTCAGACCCCAAAGAGCCCCATAGCGAGGGTCAGAAACAGTGGCGACTTCACCACGAAGAAGTTCTGCTACGCCAGGAGTTTTCTTA
>DATGND010000328.1:0-4482 GCA_035306925.1 Bacteriovoracaceae bacterium
AAGTAAAGCAACAAGTCCTGGAACTTAACGCGAAAATTCTTGAAAAAGAAGAGCAGAAAAAAGCTTCGCCAGTAGTTGTTAAAGAAAACTTTGATGTAGGTTTTAAATTCAAAGGAAGAAAAATTCTTTTTATTATTGATACTTCTTATTCCATGAGAGAAGAGGATCGAATAGGACAAGTGAAGGCCGGTCTTAAAATGCTGTTAACAGCTCTTCCTCCTGATTACCAAGTTGATATTATCCAGTTTCCTCTTGGACAACGGGCCCCCTTTAAACCTTTGTGGGGAAATATCAAGGCCAATTCTGCAGATCATAAGTTAGAAGCCTTAGAGTTTATTTACAGTTTAAAGCCGTATGGAGGGACGCCTACTCGTGACGTTCTACTTTATGCTTTACGCAATTATAAAGACTCTATAACTGATATTGTTCTTCTCTCTGACGGTGCTCCTAGTCTTCATAATTCAAATATCAAAGACGATATTTTTGATATCCTTAAAGTTGTAAGAGAAAGTAACACTTCCAAAGTTCAGATCAATACGATCGGGGTTGGTTCAGACTTTATCTATGATAAGACGAGTAACCATTATAAATTCTTAAGTCTTTTAGCTGAAGAAACA
Source organism: Bacteriovoracaceae bacterium (assembly GCA_035306925.1). Taxonomy (GTDB): domain Bacteria; phylum Bdellovibrionota; class Bacteriovoracia; order Bacteriovoracales; family Bacteriovoracaceae; genus Peredibacter. The sequence continues at coordinate 618 of DATGND010000328.1, forward strand.
GAGGGCTTTTTTGTCGGATTCTAAATTTAGTTTATCTTAGCAAGACAATAAGATGGGGCGTTAGATAAAATTTTTCATAGGAGGAAAGCCTATGAGAACAATGCTGGCCATTCGCATTTTTATGATTGCTACGATGATGGCAATGCTACTGCAGACAGCTTTAAAACAATATCTACAACCTTAAATATTTTTCTTCAACCAGCTAATGCGGTAAAGATCATGTCTTCTGTCTTTAAGGTTTCTGACTGTTCCAGAGTTTCGCGCTTTCACTAGATCTCCCACACTCAAGTCAGCGATGGCCACCATTTCAACTCCAGGGTTAGTATCCGCAGCTACTCCATCTTGTGCAAAGGGGAGGTCTGAAGGAGTGAGAATACAACTTTGAGCATAGTTAATATCCATATTATGAACGCGAGGTAGATTTCCTACGTTACCTGAGAGTACCATGTAACATTGATTCTCAATGGCCCTCGCCTGGGAGCAATAACGAACCCGTAGATAACCTTGTCTGGTATCAGTGGCAAATGGAACAAAGATGATTTTTGCTCCTTGATCCACTAAGTGTCTGGCCAGTTCCGGAAACTCGGAGTCATAACAGATGAGGATACCGATAGCACCACGATCGGTACTGATGACAGAAAGCGTGTCAGCTCCTTTGATATCCCACCAATCTTTTTCCGAGGGAGTGGGGTGAATCTTTCCTTGTCGATGGATAGAACCATCTCGTAAGAAAACATGACAGACATTGACGAAGCTTCCATCTATATCTTTTAAAAGATGAGTGCCTCCAATAATGTTGATATTAAACCTCATACTAGCTTCATTCATGAACTCCACGTAGAAATTAGTATAGGTGTTGAGACGTTCTAAGGACTCCATTGGTGAGAGTTTTTTATTTTCAATCGAAAGTAACGGCATAGTGACAAACTCAGGGAAAACCACAAAGTCACATTTGTATTCGCTAGCTACTTCAATAAAGTATTCCGTAATGCTTTTAAACTCTTCTAATGAGTTCAATTTTCTTTGTTCGAAGTTAATGGTGCAGATTCGAACATTATCCTTTTCATCGATTGAATAGGTAACTGTTCGGTTGCCTTCCTGATCAATGAGTGGATTTTCCCATCTCATGAGAACTCCATATCCGTGAGATTCAATATCTGCAGGAAGATATTGAGGAATAACTCCAATTGGAATAAAACCGTTTTTGATTTGGAAGTTAAGAGTAGGGTCTCTTACCTTTTTGTTTTGAACAGCTTCCAGATAGTCCTTAGGGTTAGGATAGAGCTTTCTTTTTTTACTATAGCCTGGGATTCTCGCTCCAAAAATAATGGCCTTCAATTCGAGTTGCTGGCAGAGCCTTTGCCGTTCATTGTATAATCGCTCTCCAATTTTCTTTCCCCGATAATCAGGATCAACACAGATATCCATTCCATAAAGACAGTCCCCTAGGGGGTCATGACGGGAGGCCAGCCCCGAACCGGTGATCTCATCCCAAGTGTGAGGCTTCATGGCCTGTTTCTCACTAATAATGAAACTCATACAAAAGCCAACCACAACTCCGTCATACTCAACGACGAACTGTCCCTCTGGGAAGTGGTTTATTTGTCCCCGTAGGGCATCCAAGGTATAGTAAGTCTCAAATGGATATGTTTTTCTTAAAATGCGGTTTATTCCTGTGATGTCATCTATCTTCGTTTGTCGGATAAGTAGCTTATGGTCGGCCATGCTTAATCCTTTTGAGGGGAATTGTAATTCTTACTCGATCAAAGGGGTTCGAGCAGGATCAATCGGCTTTTATATCCCATGGAATTTGTTAAGAAAATGTTCATCAAGTCTAGGATTTAGTTTTTCTTTTATTTTCAATAATGGCCACTTGATACCCCATGAAGTCGGGACTATACTGGGCACAAATTATTTGACCGAGGTTGAGATTACTGTATGAGAAAACAGTTTCGAATAGCATTTGTAATTGTCCTTGTCCTAAACGCGCTTTTCTATTTCCTATGGAAACCAGGGCTTTATAACTTAATTTTAACAGCTCCTTTTTTCTTGCTAGGCTTTAGAGATATTGCACAAAAGCGACATGCCATTAAAGCTAACTTTCCAGTCTTTGGGCATCTTCGTTATATCTTTGAATCTATCAGACCTGAAATTAACCAATATTTCATTGAATCAAATACTGATGGAAGACCATTCAGCAGAGAGCAGCGCTCGGTTGTTTACCAAAGAGCGAAAAAAGTTTTAGATACAGTTGCGTTCGGAACTCAACATAATCTCTATGAGCAGGGCTATGAGTTTATCAATCACTCAATGTACCCAACTCACGTTTCCACCAAAGATCTAAGAACAATGGTTGGTAGTGATCTCTGTAAACAACCTTACTCACTATCTGTTTTAAATATTTCCGCAATGAGCTTTGGTTCACTTTCTCCAAACTCTATTCTTGCACTTAATGGTGGTGCTAAGGATGGTAATTTTGCTCATAACACTGGAGAGGGTGGGATTTCTCCGTACCATCTTCAACCAGGTGGAGATCTCATTTGGCAAATTGGAACTGGGTATTTCGGCTGTCGTACCCATGATGGACAGTTCGATCCAGAGCTATTTAAAAAGAATGCTAGTCACCCTCAAGTGAAAATGATTGAACTTAAGCTCTCTCAAGGGGCCAAGCCAGGTCACGGGGGAATCCTTCCTGGTCATAAAGTAACAGAAGAAATTGCCAAAATCAGAAACGTTCCTTTGGGCAAAGATGTGATCTCTCCTCCAGGACACACGGCTTTTACTGATGCCAGCAGTATGCTTGATTTTATTCAGATGCTACGTGAGCTTTCTGATGGTAAGCCAATCGGTATTAAGTTCTGTATTGGTCACAAGCAAGAATTTGTTGATCTTGTTAAGCTGATGAAAGAGAGAAAAATCTACCCTGACTTCATGGTCGTGGATGGAGCAGAAGGTGGTACAGGTGCTGCACCTCTAGAGTTTGCAAACTATCTTGGAACTCCTGGAGTTGATGCTCTTATCTTTGTTGTGGATACCCTAAAGTCATACGGACTTAAAGATCAAATTAAAGTGATGGCAACAGGTAAGATCACAACTGCATTTGATATTGTTAAGCTTCTTTGTCTTGGTGCTGATGCTACTTATGCTGCTCGTTCGATGATGCTGGCACTTGGTTGTATCCAGGCCTTAAGATGTAATAACAACAAGTGTCCTGCAGGTGTGGCAACTCAAGATCCAAACCTTTATAAAGGTGTGCACGTTCCAACAAAACGTAATCGTGTGAAGAACTTTCACAATGAAACGCTGGAAGCTCTTGCTCACTTACTTGGGGCCATGGGAGTTAATGGGGCTTCAGATTTAAGAAGATCTCATCTTCATAAACGAATCGAAGAAAACAAAATCAAAACTTACGAAGAAATTTACCCATCAGTTAAATAAAGAAAAGGCCACCGAATGGTGGCCTTTCTTATTCCTCTATTATTTTTGGCAATGCTATACTTTATGAGTCTTCTACTTAAAGGATAGTTATGCACCAAAGATTTCTACCTCTATCTCTTCTTTCTCTCTTATTACTCACCGGCTGTGCTGTTGGCCCGCTAGTTTCTCATGAGACTGCAAGAAGTGTTGGAGACAATAACCATGAGTTTGTGGGTTCTTATGGTGAAGCAGGAGTTGCCTTCAAATGGAATTATGGTCTTTTAGAAGACTTGGACATTGGTATTCAATGGGAGAGTTTAAGTTCGGGGTTAAGGGCAAAATACTCTTTTCTCAATTTCTCTGAAGGATATTCAATGGCGATTGCAGGAGGTGCAGGTCTATCAGTAGGTGGCTCTCATTACTATGGAGACTTGTTACTGAGTTACCG
>DATGND010000329.1:0-6818 GCA_035306925.1 Bacteriovoracaceae bacterium
GTTCTCTTTTTTGTTAATCTCATCAACATTTAGGTGAGGCAGTTAGACAAATTTCTGTTCTAATGCCTTCATAATCTTGTGATAACTGTTTCCACTATACTTCCTTTGCATCAAGGCCAGAATTTCCTTTTTCGTTGAAGGAAGCTCTGGATTCAGAAGTATCTTCACAAACTGATCCGCAATGATGAAAACTTTGGAAAGAGGGTGAAGTTCCTCAGGAGGATCATCAGCAAAGCCAACGCCGTTAATGGTTCCGTGAGACTGCAGAAGAACAGTCTTGATATAATCAGTAGCATCAGGATGTAAGTTTAAAATATTCACTGCATCTCGGGCATGATACATGACTTGTTCTTTTTCCTCTTCTGTTAAGTCTGCTTTCTCCAACTCACTAAGAGAGGAGATACGCATTTGGGGAATCGTTTTCAAAGTCGCATCCGCAAAGAAGGAAACAAAGCTTAGGATATTAAGGTGTTCATTCTTATACCAGCTTTGTTTAGAGAGAATATAGTGACAAATCAAGGCGAGGAGATGGGCGTGTTGATAAGCGTAGGAAACCTTATTGGAGAATAACATCTTTAGCAGGTTAACAACTTCAGGAGAGTTTCTTACGGATTTTACCATTGAATTAATAGAAGTCTCTGAAAGCTCAATGCTGGCCTGATCAATTTCCAGTTGTTGTAAACGCTCTCTGACAATTTCATGGGCATATGAGGTGGTTAGAATTCTTTCTTCCAAAGAGAGGTCATCGTTTTCCAGTTTAGAGACTAACTCGTTGGTAACGAAATTTGTAAAATACTGAATGTAATCTGAGGATACATAAAATTCTTTAAGTCCCTGGGCCTCATATTTGGTAATGGTCTCTTTATCAAAAGTGTCCTTTTGATGAATTCTTTTTACGTACTGATATTCGTCCTTACCTTTTTTTATTCGAATGAAGATGTCACAAGGAGTGCGGTTGATTTCATAAAAGTAGTGAAGACTTACTGGTACGTAATCGGACTTGATTTTCTTAGTGGTATCCAGAGTTACACCCAGGCGTTTTGCGGCTTCTTTAATAACAATTTCCCAGCCAATAGGATCTTCTAAGCAGAGAACCTCGTGAGCAATGTCTGGACAGGCCCCTAGAACAACCAGAGGAATATTGAGGTTTTCAGACTTTAAGTAATTATGAATGACCTGAGCAGTTAACTCTTCGCCTACAGAAGCTCTGGTAATGATAAGGGAAATTTGAGGAAGAATCTTTAAAAGGGCCACTGTATCAGCTGCGTTTTCTCTATGAATAACATCAGTACCAACAAAGGTTTGCAGGTTCAAGGTAAATAGTTTTTTAAGATCCTGGTTCGTTTCTATGAGTATTGTTTGGCTCATTCCAAAATCCTCTAGGAGAGAGAGTAAGTTATATCCATATCTTATCTTTAAATAAGGGAATTTAATAACTTGGCTCAGGGGCGGAAATTATCTCCCCATTAAGGCCTATGAGACTTCCAGAATACTCTAGAGACTCAGGATTATGAGCACTAATTTTCCCGTAACCTTGAGGGATGTCGATAATATAATGAGGTAGGGCCCACCCTGGTAAATGCCCCCGTAATGAATGATAAATTTTTCTGCCATCTTTGATTGGCAGATAGAAGTGAAGGCCACCTTTTACCTGATCAGGATGATGAAGGTAATAGGGGCGAACTCCCAGATCAAGAAACAGATTAAATAGCTTGAGGAGTGCCTCGGGGTTATCGTTAACTCCTTTTAAAAGCACCGTCTGGGAAAGAAGATTAAATTCTTGAATTTTCAAGATACTTTCTTGATTTTCCGGGGCCAGTTCTTCCGCATGATTGCAGTGAATAGCGATGCTCAAAGTTCTGAATCGCTTTTTAAATGAGCGAAGCACCTGAACAAGTTCTTCCGTTATTCTTTGAGGAAGAATGGTCGGGTAGCGGGTATGAAAACGGATATCCTTAATAGAAGAAATTTGTGAAAAATGCTCAAGATAAAAAGAAATTTTCTCATCACTGAGAGTAAAGGGATCTCCCCCGGTGAAAATAATTTCTGAAATTTCGGGATGACATTTTAAATACTCAAGTGTCTGGGCAAAATCGGGAGAGAAGAAATCTTCCCCTGTATTCAATTCATTTTTTCGAAAGCAATAGCGACAATGAATCGGGCAAACAGTTGTTGGAGTAAAGAGGGCCCGGGAGGGATAACGATGAATAAGCTGAGGCGCCTTGGAATGAATTTGGTCACCAATGGGGTCATGATACCCTTGAAGATTCAATTCATTTTCATGAGGTAAGAACTGGCGAGCCAGGGCCGAATCAGGGCCCCTATCTTTAATTTTCTGAGCTAATCCTTGAGGAATGAAGACAGAATAAACTTCTGAGACTTTTTTTAAAGATTCAGGTAGAGACCATCCCAAAAAATCATAGAGGGGAGGAAGAGTTTTAAATGCTGACTGAAACTCAGCTTTCCAACTGTTCAAGGGGAGTTGCCTCATTTTGCAGTTCTTTTTCATACTGGCGCTTATAAATGAAAGCACAAGTACGAATGAGTAAAGCTCCAGAAATGGAAATACCTAGGAAATGAAGCATGAGCGTTTTAAAAGGAAGAACACCACCTTCATAAAGGGTGTAGAGAATCCATTTAAGCAGGGCCAGATGAGCGAGGAGGATAATGAATTGAGTGAGTCTTTGCTTATAATTTTCTTTGTTAATAAATCGGCTGATCACGATTAAACTCCTGGGCGCCAGTAGCTTGCCTCTAATTTTGAATAACTTTTAATCTTTTTTAACAGAAAAGACTTATTCATGCCACTAATCAAACACTCGGCAAATAAAACTGCTCCTTGAGGAAGAGGCATGAGCCCGATAGGTCTGACTGGACGTACTTTTCCTAATTTTGAGCCACCACGATAATCCAGTGTTACCAGAGCTTTTTGTTGGACTAAATCTTTGAGACCATTCAGACGAGTGGAAAAATTAAAACACTCACTCTTTTGAAAAGTTGAGAGTCTAAAGACGAATGAGCGCTCCAGCATGGCCGTTAAATCCGTCTCAGGAGTGATGGATTGGGCCATCACCTTCATGCAGGCCAGAGTATCTTCAATGGCCACGTGATGAGTAAGAGGGATGTTATAGTAATCACACAGCGTAGATAGTTTAAAGTTTTGTGGGGCCTTTTCCTGTCCTTTATAGACAGCTCGGGTAAAGCGGCAGGTGTCGTAAACATTTATACTTGGGAATTCCAATAAAAAATCATGACTGGCCTTAATAAGATAACCGAGGTCAAAACTGGCATTATGGGCGATGACAGGAAGTTTTTCCACAAAATCCCAGAATGCTTTTAGTGGTTTTTTGATGGTTGGAGCATCTTGAACATGTTCGTTTTGAAGTCCATGAAACTGGATAGTGAAGGGCGGGATATCAATGAGCGGATTAATCAAAGAATGAAAGGTGGAGATTATTCCATCTGGGCTGATTTTTACAGCAGCTATCTCAATGATTTTATCCACTAAGGGAGAAAGTCCCGTTGTTTCTAAGTCAACAGCTACCACTCCTTGAGGAAAGGCGCGCAGAAGAGAGGAAATTTCCTCTGGAGAAAGAGTGAGTTGTGACTGACTTCTTGACATAGGGTGTCTTTATAACTTTTTCAGTATATTTAGTCTACCCTGTAAAGTAGGAACATTCGTTGACACATGCGGTGCGTTTAGACCAAAATTCAACGACATTTTAGACTTATACAAAAAAAGGACTCTATTTATGGCCAAAACTTTTGATGTAGTTGTTCTTGGCGCTGGACCTGGTGGGTATGTTGCCGCCATCCGAGCTTCTCAACTTGGAAAAAAGGTAGCGATCGTTGAAGCTGATAAACTTGGTGGAGTCTGCCTTAATCGAGGATGTATCCCAACTAAAGCATTATTAAAATCTGCTCATGCGGTCCATGAAGTAGCTGATATGAAAGCTCTTGGAGTGAATGTTGATCTTAAAGGTCTTGATGGTGCTGTAGCGGTTAAGCGGGCCAACGACATTGCTTCCAACATCTCTAAGGGGGTGGCTTTCCTTATGAAGAAAAATAAAATTGAAGTCTTCAACGGGAAAGGTGTTTTTAAATCGGCAAAGGTTATTGAAGTAACTTCTGCTGATGGTAAAAAAGAAGAGCTTAATGCTACTAACGTTATTATCGCTACGGGTGCTAAGTACAGATCATTCCCGGGCCTTGAGCACGATGGGAAACGTTTAATTGGTGCTTACGAAGCTCTTAAACTTGAAAAGCTTCCAAAAACTATTGGTATCGTTGGTGCTGGAGCAATCGGAGTTGAGTTTGCTTACTTCTGGAATGCTTTTGGCGTAGATGTTCATATCTTTGAGATGCAAAAAAATCTTCTTCCAATCGAAGATACAGAAGTTTCTCAGGAGCTAGAAAAACATTACAAAAAACTTGGCATTAAACTTCATCTTGGTATTGAAGGTGTTACTGCTAAAAATAATGGAAAGGATGTTACCTTCACCGTTAAAGAAGGTGGCAAGACTGTTGAGCATAAATTTGAATACGGTCTGATCGCTGTTGGTATGGTTGGTAACGTTGAGGGATATGGTCTTGATAAGGCGGGAGTAGAAGTTGATCGTGGATTTATTAAAGTAAATAACATGCTTCAAACAACAGCTCCTGGTATCTATGCAATCGGTGACGTATCAGGTCCACCTCTTCTTGCTCATGCTGCAAGCCACGAGGGAGTCGTTGCTGCTGAACACCTTGCTGGTCTTAAGCCACATGCTATTGATAAAATGAACATTCCTGGTTGTACTTACTGTCAGCCACAAGTGGCTTCAGTTGGTTACACAGAGCGCGCTCTGAAAGAAAAGGGAATTGAATATAAAGTTGGTAAGATTCCTTTCCAAGCTAATGGAAAAGCAATCGCTTCTAATGAGAAAGATGGCTTCATTAAAGTTCTTACTGGTAAATACGGTGAGATGTTAGGGGCCCATATCATTGGTAATCAAGCAACTGAACTCATTCATGAATACGTTCTCTTCCGTCAGATGGAAGGTATTGATGAAGAAATATTTGCAACTGTTCACCCGCATCCGACTTTAGGAGAGTTCCTTGCTGAAGCGGTCATGGCTGCGAAAGGTCGTGCACTTAACTATTAAGGTTTTTTAAGGAGATATTTTATGGCAAGAATTGAAGTTGTAATGCCTCAGATGGGAGAGTCGATCACGACCGGTACTATTACAAAGTGGCATGTTGGGCCAGGTGACGTTGTTGAACTAGATGCGATCCTTCTTGAGATCTCTACAGATAAAGTTGAATCAGAAATTCCTTCACCAATTGAAGGTAGAGTGGTGGAACTTCTTTATTCTGAAGGTGCGACAGTAGATGTTGGTCTTCCTATCGCTATCATTGAAGATGATCTGAACGCTGCTATTGATACTGCTTCAGCTAGTAAACCAGCTCCAGCAGCTAAAAAAGAAGAAGCTGCTGCACCTGTTGCTGCTCCAGCTCCAGCTCCAGCAGATGAAGAAGTTCGCTCTGAAGAAGGTTTCCGTTTCTACACTCCGCTTGTTAAAGCGATGGCAAAAGAAGCAGGAATTCCTCTTTCTGAACTCGCAAACATTAAAGGTTCAGGAGCAGGTGGACGAGTTAATAAAGCAGACTTAGAAGATTATATTGCTAATCGTGGTAAGGCCGCTCCAGCTCCTCAAGCTACTGCTGCTAAACCGGCCGCTCAAGCTGCTGCTCCAAGTGTTCCGGCATACTCTGCAGGAGATCGTGTAGAAATTATTCCTATGGATAATATGAGAAAAGCTATTGCCCGTAACATGGTAGCAAGTAAGCAAACTTCTCCACACGTGAACTCTATCGAAGAAATCGATATGACTTCTCTTGTAAAACAGCGTGAAAAAATTAAGAACGAATTCAAAAAGCGTGAAGGTATTAACCTTACTTACTCACACTTCGTTCTTTATGCTATCGCTCAGGCGCTGAAAGAGCACCCTCTTGTTAACGCTTCTGTTGATGGTGACAATATCGTTGTTAAAAAAGATATTAACCTTGGATGTGCTGTTGCTGTTCCTGGTAATGGTCTTGTTGTTCCAGTTATTAAAAACGCTGGTGACCTTAACCTTACAGGTCTTGCTCGTCAGGTAGATATCCTTGCTAATAAAGCTCGTAACAGAAAACTAACTATGGATGATCTTTCTGGTGGAACTTATACGTTCACCAATAATGGTTCTTTCGGAACTCTTATTGCTACTCCTGTGATCCTTCAGCCACAAGTTGGTATTTTCTGTACAGGAGTAATCAAGAAGCGTGTGATGGTAATGGAAGATGATTCTATTGCTGTAAGACACATGATGTACGGAACTCACACATACGATCACCGTATTATCGATGGTGAGCTAGGATCTAAATTCTTAGCATCTGTGAAGTATCACCTAGAGAACATGAAGATCGAAGATCTTATCTAATTAAAAAGGCCCCTCGAAATGATCTGTACCCCAAATTCTGGACAGGAAAATAAAAGACCCTGTCCTCTTTTTGGGGTAACTTCTTTAAAAGGAAACAGATCATGGCCTTTCTTTCTGAATCAGATCGTGAAGATCTAACCAAAAATCCCAATGTACTTAAGGTCACTCAATCAAATGTGACCTACACTCCAAAGTTCAAAATTCAGGCAGTTCGCAAATCATTAAAAGGCATTGCACCCAGTCAAATCTTTGCAGACGCTGAAATCAATACCAGTCTTTTCGGTAAAGATTACGCCAAAGGATGCCTGAAAAAGTGGCGCAAAATTTATGAAGAACTAGGTGAAGAAGGTCTAAAAA
>DATGND010000330.1:0-2239 GCA_035306925.1 Bacteriovoracaceae bacterium
CTTTGAAGATCAGTTTAATCTTCTTGTAAAAGAGTTAGAGCAAACTCTTGAGCGAGAGAAAAATATCTGTCTAGGTGAACTAAGTACAGAGAGTGGAGAAGTGGTTGGAAAAGAAAACCGTCAGGTTTGTCTTCGAACGATAAAAGGGCATTATATTGCTTCTCTGAATGAAGTTCATCAGCTTCGCAAGAGATACCTTACCCTTATCCATCAAAAGCAGATGAAAGAACTCGATGAGAACTACCAAAAATTAAAAGAACAATTTGATAAAAGTTTTTAACCAACAACTGGCCCTTTTATCACTTTAAGAGGGCGTACAACAGCAACTTTCGGTTTAAGGCTTTTGGTCGCAATTAAAGAAGGAGTTGGCCTTAAGCTTTTTGGACGAATGGCAGGGGTGTTCTTGTTGGTTTCAGAGATAAGATTTTCTTGGTTCTTTTTCATGATATCCTCGGGGTCAAAGTTTATTTTTTGGGGTCCCCGAAGCTTTTTAAGCGTGGGGGACTATCAGACTAAAGTACTCAATATAATCCTTTTGCGTTCTTTTCGTCATAAACAACGTAAAGCTAAAATACCATAAAAGACAGTCTTTTCAAAGCGGTGGGGGAATATTTTCCCAGTGGGGAAGTTTTAAAAAATTCAATAACTTGAGGTAAAATCGAGGAGTAAAACCTACTTAAGGATAAGTTTGAAAGGTTCAACGTTTTTTATACTGATTTTTCTAAGTTTGTTTCCAATTTCCAGTTGGTCGCAGGACTTCTTTCAGAAGAGTTACTTGGGGGAAAAGCGACTGGACTCTTATTCTGAAAGATATCATCCATTGATTTTTCAGGATATCTATCGGGGACAACTCACTTTTGTCGATGAAATCTTTTTTCAGGACTTCTTAACGAAACATCTTTTTGCAGAAGGACCGGAGCTCAGTTTCTTTATTAATTCTGAACTTTATTCTGCTCAAAACTGTTCTAATCATCAGTTGGGGACTCATTTTGATGATATCCGCTATTCTTATCGTCTGCTCACCTTTAGTTACTTATTAGAAGGAGTGTGGCATTTAAGTGAACTCGCAAAACATTTCAATGTTAAGGCCTGTGATTTTAACTTAAGTCAATTCATGAAAAGCTGTTCTCCACAAGGTGGAGAAATGAAAAAGTTCGTTACCCGTCTTCAACAATACAGTCCTAAATATCAAGATCGATTCCCTCGCTCCTATACCATGCAAAAGTGGTGGGAAGAATATTTTAATAAAAACTATACTCAATACTCTCATTACAAAATGAATTATGAGTGTGGGAAGAATTGTGTCCAGTCTCAGTTGCAAACTTACTTGGAAAAAATGTGCGGACAGCATCAGGATTTAATGAAGAAAATCTGTTCTGAGAAAGATGAGATTTGGGGTCTCTCTTCTTTTACGGAAGCTTATCATCTCCTTAGTACATCCAATATCATTGCTACTTATAATAAAAGTGGAGAAGCTGCTGGTTGTCTTCGTCGTTTCTCTGGAGTGATGTCAAACAGGGAGCCTAATTATCCTGTTCTTCAGGGACTCTTTCCTGTGCTTTATGATTATCTTAAAAGAACCCACAAAGATCGTTTCCTTCAGGGGCGAGTCTTCTTCTATGGTGCGGCCAAGGAGTATGAAGAGAAGGGGCTTGCTGATATTTGGGTTAAGGACCAAACCTTAATTGTAGAGAAAGCACCAGAACTTGTTCCTGAAAAACCGGAACAACCAACAGTTGCTGTTGTTGAAGAGAAAAAAGAAGGGCCAAAAGTTGTGGAAGAAAAAGTGCAACCTGAGCCTGTGAAAGTGGTGAAGAGAGAGGTACCGGTTCATCCGAAGAGTGCTTTCTTGCAAGCAGCAGAAGTGAGAAGAGGACAGAATCTTGATCGTCTCGCCGTGGATATGCTCAAGTTTAAATATGATTATGTGTTCACTCTTTCTATGACCAATACTCTTTCAAAAAGATTGAAGACATTCATGACCCAGGAAGCTCTTAAAGAGATGGCCAACTATGATAAGTTGGGTTCAAAAGAAGGGCCTGTTCCTCTCTTATTTATTAAATTCATGATTGATTACCAGGAACATCAAGGGTTGTGGAATCTGATCTCCATTCTTGGAACCACATTCTATGTTTCCAATGAAATTGATTCATTCCATAAACCGGCCATTGAAAAGATTGAACTTCTCAACGATGCTTCCACTGATAATACTTGGAAGATATTTGTGGTTAAACCTTAG
>DATGND010000331.1:0-5636 GCA_035306925.1 Bacteriovoracaceae bacterium
TCGTTGCAAAATTATCGTCAGTCAGAATCATACTAGAAGCCTGTCTAGCAACTTCTGTTCCACCTTTGCCCATGGCAACTCCAATTGATGCCGCTTTCAAAGCAAGAGCATCATTGACTCCATCGCCAGTCATAGAGACCACCAGACCTTGTGACTTCAAAGCATCTATGAGTTGTAATTTATTTTCAGGAGAGACACGAGCATAGACATTGACTTCTTTAGAAGCGTTTATGAGTTCAGTCTCATTTAATTCATCCATCTCAATTCCAGTAAGAACTGGTCTTGCAGGAGAATCAATAATACCTATTTCATGGGCAATAGCAGCTGCTGTTTTAGGATGATCTCCGGTGATCATAATGACACGAATACCTGCTTCAAAACATTTTTTTACAGACTCAATACTTTCTTCTCTAGGGGGATCAGTAATCGCTACCAGCCCCGCAAAAGTAAGAGCACTCTCCGCTTCTTCAACACTGACTTTGGAGAAATCCATGGATGGGACTTTCTTATAGGCCAGTGCCAGAACACGCATTCCCTTCTCTGAAAACTCATTGGCCTTGGCCTGAACTTCGGCTTTCTGTTTTTCTTCAATTTGACAAACATCCACGATAGCTTCGGGGGCGCCTTTGGTATAAATGAAGTAGTCTTCTCCATTCTTGACTGCGACACTCATTCTTTTACGATTGCTTTCAAAACTCCACTCCCATTGACGTGGTTGCTCAGAACGAAAGGATTCAATATCCAAATTTTCTCGGTAAGCATAATCTAAGAGAGCAACCTCAGTTGTATCACCAACCCCTTCCCCATTCTTTAAGAGAGAAGCATTGTTACAGAGAATCATAATGCTATGAAAAATCTTCCTATCAACTACTGAGGTGATTTCTCTTACGGTCATCTTCCCGGTGGTTAATGTCCCTGTTTTATCGGTGCAGATCACATCTGTCCCACCTAGAGTCTCAACCGAATGCATTTTCCTTACGAGGGCCTTTTTATTGGCCATTCTTCTGATGGCCATAATGAGGGCAATAGTCACCACCGTTGGTAGCCCTTCAGGAATAGCAGCAATGGAAATGGAAAGAGCTGTCATAATAATTTCTGTGTAGCTCCATTGATGCCAAAGTCCCATAAGAGAAACTAAAACAATAACAAGAATCCCTATTATAAGAAGAAGTCTACTGACTTTTTCTAGCTTCTTTTGAAGAGGTGTCGCTTCAGTTACAGTCTCATCCATGAGCTTGGCGATTTTTCCAATCTCAGTATTTTTTGCTGTTGCTACAACAATGGCCAACCCTGTCCCAGAGACCACCGCGGTTCCTGCATAGGCCATATTAGTGCGGTCCCCTACAATAGTTTTAGCATCCAAGGGTTCAGTTTGCTTTTCAATGGGTAGACTCTCACCTGTCAGGATCGATTCATCACAGGAAACCTGACGTGTTGAAATAAACCTAGCATCGGCAGCAATATAGTCGCCAGCTTCCAGAAGTAAAATGTCCCCTGGACAAATTTGAGAAGAATCAATTGTAAGTACCTTTGAATCACGTAAAACTTTTGCCTTAGGAGAAGAAATGGATTCCAGAGCATCAATGGATGATTCAGCTTTAAGCTCCTGAACAAAGCCAATAATGGAGTTAAGTATCACTATCGCAAGGATGGCCCAGCCATCGAGAAATTCTTTTAAGATGAAGGCAATGGCCGCAGCGATAATCAGGATATAAATAACAGGGCTCTTAAATTGCCGGAAAAGAATCAACCATGGACTGGTTTTTTTCTTCATAACAATGGAGTTTAATCCATACTTTTCCAAGCGAAGTTTTGCTTCTTCTTTCGTTAGACCTTTTTCTAGGTCGGTCTTAAAGTGATCGGCCACTTCTTCAACTGTTTTAAACCATGCGTTCATCTGCGGAAACCTTTAACTTCATTACTCTAAATGCCTAGAAAATTATCATAACAAAAATTCTAAGTAGATGACACTAATCAATTTTTCATTGTGCAATATGGTTTATATCTCTAAGATATTTTTATGAATTCAAAACTCTATATTTACAAATCAAGCGGTGGGATTGAACCCTTCTCCCGAAAAAAGCTTTTCCAGTCCCTTAAACGTTCAGGACTTTCCACTGAGAAGTGTAATCGTATAACCAATCAGATCTATCGCGAAATCAAGCAAGGTGATAACACAAAGAACATCTACGAAAAAGCTTTGAGACTCGTTAACAAGGAGTCCCACTATGCTGCTGTTCAATACTCTCTAAAAAAAGCTATTTTTGAATTAGGTCCCGCTGGACATTATTTTGAAAAGTATGTGGCAAGATATTTTAATGCTATAGGGTTTTATACTCAAATTGGGGTTACTTTAGAAGGCCGTTGGGTTAACCACGAAGTCGATATCGTTGCCGTCAAAGATAAAGAAAAGTTTTATGTGGAATGTAAATTTCATAATAAAATTGGAAGGAAAAATGATATCAAGACCGCCCTCTATGTGAAGTCCAGATGGGAAGATTTGAAAAAAGGCCCGGAGGGAAAAAACCTCAGTGGATTTTACCTGGTTTCTAACACTGCTTTTTCTAAAGATGCCATCAGATACTCTGAGGGTACAGGTCTAAGGCTCCTTGGAGTAAACGCACCATCGGATAAACCCTTTTTAGAAGAAATTAAAGAGATGCAGCTTTACCCGGTTACTAGCCTTAAAAGACTAACAAGAAGTCTTAAAAATTACCTTTTATCAAAAGATGTCCTCTTAGCAGAAGAAGTCGTTACACAAATTCCTATCCTCGAAAGATTTGGAATGGGTGAAGAAGAAGTGGAAGCAGTTCTTTTAGAAATTGAACTATTAACAAGGAAAAGATAATGGAATTAACTTTTTGGGGTGCTACTGATGATGTTACTGGTTCAATGACTTTTCTTCATACCGGATCAGGTTACATCCTTATCGATTGTGGTCTGGCCCAAGGAGATAATGACTCTGAAAAAATTAATAAACTCATTCCACCAATTGAGTCTTCTACCATAGAGGCCATTATTATCACTCATGCTCACTTAGATCATACGGGGTTCATTCCGCGAATGGTGAAGAAAGGATTCAGGGGTCGCATTTATTGTACTCCTCCTACTTCTAAACTCATGCAGATTATCCTGATGGATAGTGCAAAACTTAATAAAGAAGATAATTTTTACGATTCAAAAGATGTGAATATTTCCATTCCTTTGGTTCAAACTTATGAATGGAATGAAGTTTTTGAAATAGCAGGGGCTAAACTTCATTTTATTCCTGCAGGACACATTCTAGGAGCATCGTGCCTGGTCGTTGAAAAGGATGATAAAAAAATAGTCTTTTCTGGAGATCTAGGAAGATTTGATGACCCTATTTTGCACCCACATCCCTATTGTCCTGAAGCGGATGTGGTTGTGATGGAATCAACTTATGGAAACAGAGTGAGAGAATCCTCCCTACATGAAGATCTGGAGAAGTTTTTAAAGAAGGTGGCCACAGAAAAAAGAATTGGAATCATAGCCAGCTTTGCGGTGGCCCGTGGGCAAACCTTACTTACTCTAATTCATCAATTTCACCAGGAATACCCTGAGTACAAGGTAAGAGTGGTAATGGATAGCCCTATGATGAAAGCGGCCAACAATGTTTACAAACGTTATCGTGATCTCACTTTATACAGCGAAGATGTCTATGATGCTCTCTCAGATATTGATGCTATTGAGTTTCAAAAAGAATGGGAGTCCTTAAGAAAAAAAGAAGGACCACTTATTATCGTCTCTTCCAGTGGAATGTTAACGGGCGGAAGAATCGGAAGGTATCTTCTTAACTGGCATAACGATACTAAGGCCATTTTACTTCTGGCCGGCTATCAAGGAGCTGATACTCCTGGAAGAAGTCTTCTAGCGGGCTCCAGGACATTGGTGGGACCTGATGATGAAGTCTTTGAATGGAATGGAGAAATCTGGCATTCTGATGCGTTCTCTTCCCATGCAGATCAAGGAGAATTGCTTGAATGGGTAATGCCTTCACAGGCCAAAAAAGTTTTTCTTCTTCACGGAGAAAGCAGTGCTAAGGAAATTTTAAAAGGTAAGATCAAGGAAGCAGGAATAAAAGAAGTCATTATTCCTGCTCGTGGTGAAAAATTTAAGATTTAAAATTTTGTTGGAGAAAAATTTCTACTAAAGCATTTAAGGCATCAGTGGTTGTAAAAATGCCGTACACTGAACCATCCTCATCTAGAACTAAGGCCGATCCTTTTTTCTGTGAAGATAATTGGAAGGCCACATCACCAAGATTATCGTTAACGTTCACGGAGAGAATATCAGAATTCATAATATCTTCTACATGAAGAACTTTATCCCAGACTTTACCCATGTGAGTAAGAACATCTCTTTCAGAGATCATACCCATCACATTACCATCATCAATAACTGGTAAGTGTCTGATGCCATTTTCTTGCATAAGTTGCAGAGCTCGGTCCAGCTGATCTTTTGATGAAATTGAGATAACATAAGGGCTAGTAAACTCTTCGACTTTGATATCACTTATTTCCATTGAGAACTCCAATGATCAGTTTCTCTAATCTTCTCAAATATATTAACAACTGAACATGATAGAAGTCATTTTTTTATTTTAAAAAAGGATCCCCTTCTTAAAGGAAGGTGACCCTTTACTAAGGGTCGACTTAACCGTTCTCAGGAACAACACACTTCTTAAACTTATAGCGTGGTACTAAAATAATGGTATGTTGGGCACCTGCTCCAGTTTGTGGATGCTTAGGGACAAGAATAATACCTACCAGTTGACGACAATTAGGAACATAGCCCGACCCCAACCTTAAGGCACGCTCAACGAGTTCATCAACTCTTGCCTGAGAGTATTCTGCGATGGAGCTATCATCGAAGTTGTCATCAATTAAAGTCCAAATGGCCAGTTGAACATCTCCAATAGTGTAACGTCCAAGACCTGATGGAGAAAGTTTTCCTACCATGTTTTGGTTGATAAGCCAGTTCACTTCATCAAGGTTTTCTGGTTTATTCACCACATCTGTTGGAACATTAGGCGAAAGCGATGACCAAAAAGTAGATTCATAATTAATATTATCTTCAATTCTATAATTCCAGTCTGCACACCAACCAGGATAAGTTCCTTTTAACAATCCACTGTCATTCACATTAACTTTAAAGTAACTCTTTCCTGTTGAAAGATGCTCTACTGACATCGTTCGTCCTTGGGCAAAGACTGTTCCCATGGAGCAAACTGAAAAAACTAAACACAAGATTAAACTTCTCACAAAGCCTCCTTTATTTAAAATGGAACAAAAAAAAAGCCGATAAGAAAAACTTATCGGCCATTATAAAACTAGGGTTATGTACTAAGGAGATGATTCGCTCTCATCCATTTGCTCTTCTTGTGGTTCTAAAGCTTCAATCTGTTCTTCTTTTTGTTGTTCAACAGATTCTTTTTCTGTCTCAAACTTATCTTCCATCTCTTGTTTTTCTCTATCGATTTCCTCTTCTCTTGCCTCTTGCTGACGATCTAGTTCACTTTTTTGTTCTTCAGCTTGAGTCTCAATCTGCTCTTCCTGTCTTTCTTTTTTGTCGCTGTCTTTACCGAACCAGTTAGCAAATGAGTTGAATGAGAAAAC
>DATGND010000332.1:0-2321 GCA_035306925.1 Bacteriovoracaceae bacterium
GAGCCTCTCGTATCAGGTGCTGAATTGAAGCTTCAATTTGAAGTACCAACTTATGCTGAATAATATTCTTACCCAAATTAGTGACTATAAAGACATTCATTGGAAGTGCCAGGACTCAGATGAGCACTCCATTCTTTTTTACAAATTAACCAATGATCCCAAAGCGGAAGAAGTTTTCAAGGAGAGGATATCTCAGGCTAAATATAAATATTTAGTTGTTAACCGATCTATTGAACTCAAAGCTGACAATATTTTTGTGGTGGCAGATGAACATTGGCCTGAACTGCAAAAAGCACTGCTGGATAAGATTTATCCTCTACCTCCCTTAAAGATGTTGGCCGTCACTGGTACCAATGGAAAAACAACGACTGCAAGTCTTGTCTTACAGCTTGGTGAAAGTTTAGGACATAGAGGAATCAGTATTGGAACTTTGGGGGTAAGGGATATTAACGGAACTTTGAATGACTTCGGATTAACATCTCCTAGCTACATTGATTTACGAAAGTTTCTTTTTACTTATGGGCAAGACAAAGACTTCTGTATTATGGAAGTAAGTTCTCATGCTTTGATGCAGGATCGTTTATATAACATCAAGTTTGAAGCCGCTGGATGGTTGTCGTTTTCTCAAGACCATCTGGATTACCACCAAACGATGGGAGAATACTTTTTAGCGAAGGCCAGAGTTTTTCAATATCTTAATGGCCCGCTTTTTATTCCTGATGATCAACATGATCTTTCGCAAATTCTTTCAAGCTATCGTTACAATGTGGAAAAGGCTCCTTTTTACCAAGGAGAACTTCCCCTCTTTTTAAATGCGCAGTTTAATCAGTCTAACTTGAGTGTTGCCATCGCGATGGTGGAAGAAGTTTTTAAAGAAAAAGTTTCTCCTCAAGCAGTAATGGATCTCACTTCCGCGGATGGACGCTTTTATATTAAGCAAGTGGGCAACAGCTATGTTGTGGTGGATTTTGCTCATACACCGGACGCCTTAAAGAATATTTGTCAGGGAATAAAAAAAGCTTTCCCGGAATATAAGTTAAAAGTTCTCTTTGGTTGTGGAGGAAATCGCGACCGCAGTAAAAGAGAGATCATGGGGCGTATTGCTCATGAGATGGCGGACTTTATTTATCTGACCAGTGATAACCCCAGAGATGAGGATCCTGCGCAGATTATTAGTGATATTGCTAAAGGTATCAGTACAAAAAATATGGAAACAATCGTGGAGCGACCTCTTGCTGTGCAAAAGGCACTTACTTCATTGGCCGATAATGAAGTGCTTTTATTAGCAGGTAAAGGCCATGAGGATTACATTTTAATTAAAGGTGTGAAACATCCATATAGTGATATTGAGGAAGTTGAGAACTTCTTAAAAGGCTGACCATGATTTCTTTTCATCATTTAAAACACTGTAACGAGATGATAGATAACTTAAATCTTGATTGGGATTTAAAGAAAAGATTCGTTGTTGATACAAGAGAATATCAGAACGGTGATGCCTTTATCGCCATACCAGGTCAGAGAGTAAATCCTTTGAATTTAATTAAGGATTTATTAGTTAAAGGCTGTGAGTATGTCTTCTATCAAAAATCAGAAGAGAATGATTCTATTATAAAGAACTACCAAGGTGAGTTTCCGACAGCAAAGTTTATTGCTGTTAAAAACTCGATAGCTTTTATTCAAGAGCTGGCCCACCTTCATATTAAAGAATGGCTGAAGGATAAATCTCATACTCTTTTTGCCATCTCTGGTTCTAACGGAAAAACCACTCATAAAGAAATGCTCACGCATATTATGGAAGCGATTCTTCCTGGGCGAGTTGTTTCAACCCAAAAAAATAACAACAATCACTTGGGTGTGCCGCTTACTCTTCTCAATGTTTCTGAGGAAACGCAATTTGTGGTCTTAGAGTTAGGAAGTAATCACCCTGGTGAAATTAAATTTCTTTGTGACATAGCTCTCCCTAATGCGGGAATTACCACTAACATTGGGGCAACTCACTTAGAGTTTTTTGGAACAGAACGGGAAGTCTTTCTGGAAGAAGGCTATCTGTATTATGCAGTAAAGGAAAATACCGACGGCAAGGGTTTCTTTCTTATCAATCAAAATGATAAATTTCTCAAAGAATTAGCAGATACAGAAGGGTCAAAACGTTTTAGTTCAAACGATGATGGGCAAGTAAAGATGACCTTCTTCCCTGATGGTGCCAAGTTAGGAGAAGTAGAAGTTCATAATGCTTATATTACCGGACAACATAACAAATCTAATCTGGTGACTTGCGCTTATATTTCAGTGAATTTTTTTCCTCAATTTAATGAGAAAAT
>DATGND010000333.1:0-2872 GCA_035306925.1 Bacteriovoracaceae bacterium
GGAAGAAGCCTATGGAGCAAAATGGGGAGAAGTTTTTCCATATTTTGAAATGAAGCCAATCGCAGTAACTAGCCTTGCTCAAGTTCACTTAGCGAAGCTCGCCACTGGAGAAGAGGTTGCAGTTAAAATTCAAGATCCTAATGTCAAAAAACAACTAGAGTCACAGTTTAAAAAAATTGAACTACTAACAATGGTAGGTGGAGTTTTTGAGCAAGACTTAAAACTGTTAACTACTGAGATAAAAAAACTCATTCAACAAGAATGTAATTATCTTTTAGAAGTTGAGAATCAATTAAAAATTCGAGACATTTTAAATGAACTTCCGCGTGTCTATGTTCCTTTGGTGTATAAAAACTTATGCCGGGAAAATATAATCGTCAGTGAGTTTATTAGAGGGGAAAACTTCTTAACTTTTGTCCAAAAAGCAGGACAAGATTCAAAAAACCTGGTGGCCAAGGCTATCTTAACATCCCTCACCCATTTAGCTTTTGTGCATAAGATTGTTTATGCGGATGCTCACTTTGAAAACTTTCTAGTTAAAAATGATAAGATTATTATTTTAGATTTTGGTCGAATCTTTCATCCCAACAAAGAACGGATGAAATTGGAGACGATGTTTTATCTAGCCTTTGTAAAGGGCAGAAAAGATGTGGCGCGAACTTTATTCAGTAAGGTTGGATTTGCAAAAGATATCAATCATTTTGACTTTGATGAGTTTTGGATTTTCCTTAACAATACTTCAAAACATTTGTTGATAAATGAGAATTTTAAATTTGATAAAGATTATCTCGATTCAATATCTCGAGAAGGAAGAAGGTTTTCACAGAAAAAGAATTTAAAACTTTCTTCTGAAAACTTTTGGGGCTTTGCTTTCAGTTCTGGCACCTGGGCATTGTATGCGCAACTAGAAGCAGAATTTAATTGGCATGAGGTTGCTATAGAAACACTAGAGCGAGCTCTTAAGGAAGGGTAAATGAAGCTAGCGCAGCAATGGTAGTGTGAAATAAAAAGTAGAGCCTTTATTAAGTTCACTTTCCAGCCATATCTTTCCATCATGAGCTTCAATAATTTTTTGAGAGAGAAAGAGTCCTAGTCCAAGGCCAGTAGTTTCATGAATATCACTGGATCTTTCAAAGCGATTGAAGATTCTTTCTTTTTTGTCCTTAGGAATGCCTGTGCCGTGATCCTTAACTGCGAGTTGCACTGAGTTGTTAATAATTTTAACCTCCAGAGAGACTTCTCTCTTTCTTCCATATCTTATGGCATTGGTTAAAAGGTTATTGATGACTTGTTCAATCCGTAGTGGATCCCACAGACCAAAAGCTTCTTTTTGATTAATTAAAGTGGGTATAGTGTAACCAGCTTCAATAAACTGGGGTTTCATTTCTTCCAAAGCATTTTGAACTAGATCACAAAAGTTAACCTTCTCTTTTGCCAGGGTGAACTTGCCAGAGCGTAGACGTGAAACATCCAGCATGTCATCTACAAGTCTAGTTAAGCGAAAAACTTGATGATCAATAGTATTGGCGAACTTCGAAATGTCTTCAGAAGATAGTTCACTATTTTTTTCGATTTTGCGTTTAAATAATTGGGTATTTAATTTTAATGAAGTTAGTGGTGTTTTAAGTTCATGAGATGAGATCGACATAAACTCGTCACGAGCGATTAAAGCTTCTCTTAATTCAATCTCAATTTTCATTTTATAGGTAATGTCTTTAACGGTAACCACCACTAGTACTAGCTGGCCTTGTTTGTTATAGATGGGGGTTCCCCCATAAGTGAGGTAATGCTTCTTGCCTGTCTTTAAATGGATGAACTCTAGTTCATAATTTGAATACTTATCTCCTTTTAAAACTCGGCCAATTGGTCTGTCATCCATTTCGATAGGATCTCCGGATAGAGTTTTAAAAGTAAAAATTTTATTGAAGTCTTCTCGCTTGGTTATAACTTCATCAGGACTTGAAAATTGATAGATCTCTCTAGCAACTTTATTCATGAGCTGAATATCTCCATTGGGATATGCAATAATAATTCCTTCCGTGAGATTAGCGACCAAGGCATTGAAACGAGTCAGGGAGACTTCCATGGCCCTGGCATGTGATCTGGCAGCATGAAAGACCCAGAAAATGAGCATGCTAAATAGGGATCCAATGAGCCCTATTAGCCATGGAGTTATGTTTTCTAAAAAAAGAGTGTGGCTTTTTCTAAAGCTAGTAAGAATTGTCCAAGAGTGATTAAAAGATTTAATAATCGTGCTCTTTTTAAAATCAGAGGTTTGAAGACTTTTATCTTTTAAGAAAGGATCGTTGGTGTAGAGAAGGCTCTCTTCATTCTTTTCTCCATCATAGACTTCAATTTTTATTTCCTGATGAGTGGCAAGTTCTCCGGAAAAAATCTCGTTAAAAAAGTCATAGGATCTAAATGGAGCATAAATAAATCCTACAAGTTTTTCTCGTCGTTCTTCAATTGTCTTGGGTATATCTTTTCCGGAATACAAGGGAAGATAAATGAGAAATCCTGGTTGCTTTTTTTCCTCTGTTTCTTGAACAAGAGTCACCTTACTGGTTAAAGCTGCTGCTGCAGTATCTCGTGCTTTGCTCATGGCTTCTTGACGAGCCTTATCAGTAAACATGTCAAAACCAAAAGCTCGCTTGTTTCTCCAATTAAATGGTTCTAAAAAGTGAATGGAGAAATAAACCTCTCGTGGATAATCAGGCCATACTTTAAAATCCGGAAAGCCTTCTTTCCTCACCTGCTCTTCATAACTTTTTAGATCTTCATCGTCCACCCGCTTGGTGAAGCCTAGGCCTTGAATTCCTGGATAAGATCTAGTGGTTTGTAAATGTTGGATATAGGTATGAAAGCGCTCCCG
>DATGND010000334.1:0-9269 GCA_035306925.1 Bacteriovoracaceae bacterium
TAAATTCTATGGCTTGGGCTATTTAGGCCTTATCTATGGCATTGGCCGAAATTAATATATAATAGGGTCATGAAAAGGTTTCTTAGACATAGAGGTCAGACATCTGTGGAGTATATGCTGATTCTTGTGGTGACGATCACCATCGGCATTGCTTTTAAAAAAAAGATGGAAGAATTTATGCTTACGAATCCAAATTCCTTTATTTCTAAGCAGTTAAATAGCCTTCAAGCGGGATTGGCCCATGATACCAGTGGACGTTTTACCCGCTTTCCTCTTCGTTAATTCTGTCTAAAATTTCGACACCCTGTATAAAGTTTTCATAAGCCCTTAAGCGCGGCGCATTACTGAGCTATAGTTAAGCAAAATTTTTATATCCTTTTCGAGGAGGGATTTATGAAAACAAAAATGCTGTTAGGGCTAGTACTGAGTTTGAGTTTTACTCAAGTCTATGCCCAGTTTGAGGAGCAGGTTCTGAATTCTGACCCTATCAATGTTGATGGGTACCTGGCAGAAGATAGACCTGTAATGGATGGTGAGCTTGCTGGTATTCGTAATGAATTAAAGAAGCAAAAAGCGAGCACTCAGCTTAACAAGGAAAAATCAAAAGACCTTGGAAAGCTGACTCAGCAAACTGAAAAGCTTCTTGATAGCCAGGAAGAATACATTGAGTCGAAAATTGAGTCGACTATGGCCATCAAAGAGTTCAATAAAAAAGTAGAAGAAAATCAAAAGAAGCTTCGTTGTATTATGGAAGAGTCTACTGATCGTGACTGTGAACCATATATGAAGCGATATAAAAAGAAGGCTAAAGAAGCTGTAGAACAACAAGAAGTCAGCATTCAACAAGCGGCTCCTGTTATTCAAAAAACAGTAGAAGCTCCTTCAGAAAGAATTTTTGAAAGTATTAAAGTTCTCCCTTATGCAGGAGGTACTAGCTATAACGGTGAAAAAGAAGAATTAGAAGCTTCTTTATCAGCGGGATTAAAGGTTGAAACTAATATCTCAAACCGTTTTGCAATAGGTGTGGGCTTTAATTATAGCCAGCTTAATACCCAAGACTTTGCCCATTCAATGTTTAATAACGTGAATTGGAATAATGGTTACTATAACCACTTTGGGCAGCAAGGTCGTGAAATTCAATTTAAGACAATGGGTCTGGATCTTTACGGTAAGTTTTTTATCACTGGTGGTGAAAGATTCCGTCCATATGTTGGTGCAGGACTTGGAATTAACCGCGCTGATCTAAAATATACTCAGAATAACTCTTGGAGCTATGGTTATAATAACTTTGGTAACGAAAGCTATAAATCAACTTACGTGAGTGGTAGCCTGGCCCTTGGTTCAGAGATTATGATCACTAAAAACTTTGGTCTTAATCTTGAAGCTAATTATTTAACAGGTCTTGGTGGGTCGTTTGGAAATGATGAAGCTAAAAATCCTTACTACAACCCGGATCAAAAACGACTTAAAGAGCTTGGTGATGAGATCATTAATGCACATGCCCTAAGTATCTTTGTCGGTGCAGTTGTAACATTCTAATTTAGTCAAGATTGTCCCTCTCCTCGAAGATTCCTCCTGACCAACCAGTTGGCAGGGGGAATTCTTTTTTTAATTCCTGACCAAAGTACTTTTGCCTTAATTTATTCACATTAATCTACTAGAATAATCCTTGAATTTAATGAGCTCTTTTTTTCAAAGGAAACATGGATATGAAAGCTGTTTATCTAGTTGATGGTAAAAGAACGCCTCAAGTTAAGGCCGGAGAAGAGTTAAAAGAAGTAGCCGCTCCTTACCTGGGTCACTACCTCATTCGCCACTTGGTTGATAAGTATGGAATCCCAGCAGATGGAGTTGATGAAGTTATTATTGGTAATACAGGGACTCCTGCAAAGTATCCTAACGTAGGACGTGTTATTGCTCTGGAAGCAGGACTGGATAAAAAAACATCCGGCTATTCTGTTCACAGAAACTGTGCCTCAGGAATGGAAGCTCTTTCTCAGGCCTATATTAAAATTGCCTCTGGTAGAAGTGATCTGATTTTTGCTGGTGGTGTAGAGAACATGTCTCAAATGCCTCTTCTTTTTAACAAGCAAATGACTGAATTTTTCATTCAGCTGATGTCTGCTAAAACAACGGCTGCAAAGATGAAAGTATTCTCAACTTTTCGTCCTCATTTCCTGGCCCCTGTCATCGCTGTTCAGCAAGGTTTAACAGATCCTTTCTGTGGAAGAAACATGGGGCAAACTGCCGAGACTCTTGCTCGTGAGCTAAGTATTTCTCGAACTATGCAAGATGAATTTGCTAATAACTCACACATGAAAGCGGTGAAGGCCACAGCTGAAGGACTTTTCCGAGAAGAGATTCTACCTATTATGGCCGGAGCAAAACTTGATAAAATGATTGCCGATGATATTGGGCCTCGTGCTAATTCAACAATTGAGCGTCTGGCAAAACTGAGACCTTTCTTTGAAAAAGAAACAGGCACTGTCACTGTAGGAAATGCTTGTCCATTAACTGATGGTGGATCAGTATGGATGCTTGCGAGCGAAGAAGCTGTGAAAAAATATAATCTTGATCCAATGGCCCGAATGGTGGATTACCACTTCCATGGTCTAGAGCCTGAGAGAATGGGACTTGGCCCTGTTCTGGCAAGTCATGGTGTTCTTAAACGTGCAGGTATGACTATGGATCAGATGGATCTGGTTGAGCTAAACGAAGCTTTCGCTGCTCAGGTTCTTGCTTGTCTACAAGTGATGAAAGATAAGACTCTTTCCTCACGTTGGGGAATTGATGAAGTTGTGGGAGAGATTCCTCTAGAAAAACTCAATGTGAACGGTGGAGGAATTGCTCTAGGTCACCCGGTAGGTTCTACTGGCTCTCGTCTGGTTGTAACCCTTGCGCATGAATTAAAACGTCGTAAGAAAAAGTACGGTCTTGCAACTCTTTGTATCGGTGGTGGTCAAGGTGGTGCAGTTATTATTGAGAACCTTAAAGTGTAAAGAGAGTTGTTATGAATTTAGAAACTTTATCTTTTGAAATAAAAGACGAAATTCTTTGGATTGGTTTTGGACTTAAGACAAATAAGTCTATGACAACCCTGGATATACCAACTCTAGAAGACTTAAAAAAGGCCATTCTAGAAGCTCAGGATTTAGAGAGAAATGGGGCCATTAAAGGACTGATCTTTCACTCTCATAAGCCAGGTGTCTTTTTAGCAGGGGCAGATATCTCTGTTATTAATTCTTTAAAGTCTGAAGCAGAAGCCTTAACTGCATTAACTGAAGCTCACACTATTTTTAATGCCCTTGACGATTTAAAAATCCCAACAGCGGCTTTAGTGGATGGAGTCTGTCTAGGTGGAGGTTTGGAATTATCTCTAGCTTGTAAAAAAATCTTTGTTTCAGATAACCCCAAGACGGCCTTGGGTCTTCCGGAAGTCATGCTGGGAATTCTTCCAGGCTTCGGAGGAACTTATCGTCTTCCTCGTAAAGTAGGTCTTCCTACAGCTCTTGATATGATTTTAACGGGTAAGCAGATTAAGGGAAAACGTCTAAAGTCTTTTGGTCTTGCTGATGCGGTTCTTCCGGCAGAGAGAATGGTAGAGCTTGCTCCTACATATCTTTTTAAAGACACCAGAAAAAAGAAAAACCTCACTGAAGAAGTTCAAGCGGTGGCCATGAATAACTTTCTTACCAGAAAGATTATTTTTCAAAAGGCCCGTGAAACAGTTCTTAAAACCACAAAAGGTTTTTATCCTGCTCCTCTTAAAATCCTTGAGGTTCTGGAAAAGGGGGCAGGAAAGTCACGAGCTGATTATCTGGCCCTTGAAAGTGAAGCCTTTGCTGAACTTTGCCAAACCACTCAATCTAAGAGTCTTCAGCATATTTTCTTTTTAACTGATGAAGCTAAGAAAATTGAAAACAAAGATAAGCTCACTAAGATTAACCGCGGTGCCGTTCTAGGTGCAGGAGTGATGGGAGGTGGTATTGCCTGGTTATTCGCTCAAAGCAATCAATCTCCGATCATGAAGGATATTACTCCGCAGGCATTGGAACTTGGCCTTAAACAAGCAAGCGAGAATTTCTCTAAGGCCCTTAAGCGTAAACGCATGAGTGAGGATGAGTTCAATCGCAAAATGCGCTCTATTACTCCATCTTTAACTTTTGAAGGCTTTAAAGGTGTGGACCTTGTTGTGGAAGCGGTTGTCGAAAATATGGATATTAAAAAGAAGGTTTTCGCAGAAGTTGAAACTCATGTTTTAGATGACTGTATTTTAACTTCTAATACATCTTCTTTATCAATTGAAGAGATGAGTAAGGCCCTTAAGCGCCCTGAGCGCTTTGCTGGTCTCCATTTCTTTAACCCTGTAAATAAAATGCCTCTGGTGGAGATCATCACTCACGAAAAGGCCGATCCAAATGTGATCCTAAGTTTAAAGAAGTGGGCGCTAGATGCTAAAAAAACACCGATCATTGTTAAAGATGGACCGGGTTTTTTAGTGAACAGAATTCTTGCCCCTTATCTGAATGAAGCAGCTTTCCTTCTGGAAGAAGGTGTTTCTATTGAAGCTCTTGATCAGGCGGCCCTTGATTTCGGTATGCCAATGGGCCCATGTCGCCTTATGGATGAAATCGGAATTGATGTTTGTGTGAAAGTTGGAAAGATTATGCATGAAGGACTAGGGGAGCGTGCAACTCCTTCTTCTCTTTCTCATAAACTTTTTGAAAAAGAACTTCTTGGAAAGAAAAACGGAAAAGGTTTTTATCTCTATGATGAGAAAGGAAAATCCACTGGGCTTAATCCGGATGTCTCTTCCATGCTTTCCGGTAAAAAATCAAATCTTGATGCTCAAACCATTCAAATGAGACTGTTCTTACCTATGGTTAATGAAGCTGCTTATATCTTTGCAGATAAGATTGTTGATAAGGCCGGAACCGTTGATATCGGAATGATCTTTGGAACAGGTTTTCCTCCATTCAAGGGCGGATTGTTACGCTGGGCGGATCAGGAAGGATTAGAGCAAATTGCTGAGCGTCTTAAGAATTTTGCTGAACAAGTGAGTGCCGAAAGGTATGCTATTGCTCCGTTCTTAAGCTTAATGGTGAGCGATAACAAAAAGTTCTACGACCTTTGATGCAAAGTTTTGCTTTTTATAGATATTTTTTAGGATATCTTTTTCATTCTAAGACCCGCCAAAAGCTGCTTTTTATAGCAGTGGTGGGTCTTTTTCTTTCTTCTTTCTCTCTTCTTGTTATCCAAGGAATTATGGGAGGCCTTCAAAAAGGCCTTATTGCTCGTTCGAAGAATATTCATGGGCATCATCTTTTAAAGCTTGATGATCTTGATCGTCACGAAATAAAAAATTTAAAAGAGTTGCTTAAAGAACGCGAAGTCCGTCATGTAGGAGAATTAGAGGCAGAGGTTTTACTCAAACATCATAATCTCATTACTCCTGCCAAAATTCATGGTGTAGATGAAGAAGCGAGAAACATTTCTTTTCTTGCGGACAAAGATTTTACAGGACTAGTGATGGGAAGTGAGGTTGCCGCCAAACTTCGAGCTCAGTTCATGGACAATATTCAAATTATTGCTCCGGGAGTTACGGACTCCATCATGGGAGAGGTGCCACGCTTTATTTCAGATGAAGTGAGTGATTATCTTTTCACCGAACTTTTAGAAGTTGATGATTTTGAAATTTGGTCCCGCCTTTCTTTAGTTCAAAATCTCCTTCGTAAAAGAGAGATAAATCAGATTCGTATTTTTGAAGGACTAACTGATTCTTTAATTACGGAAATTAAAAAAACTTTTCCTCAAATAAGATGGCTTACTTGGGATGATATGAATGAAGCTCTGGTCTGGTCATTAGATCTTGAGACCAAGGTGATGCTCTTTCTTTTTATCTCTATGAGTTTTCTAGTGGCCATTGCCATTACTTCAGGACTTCTTATTTTTTATGCCAAGATTAGAAGAGATTTGATGAGCTTTTGGATTTTAGGAATGTCTCAGTCCAAAATTATTTCTCTTTGTTATCGATTCACCATTATGCTTTCAGCAGTCACTGTGGTCTGTGGTGCCATTGGTGGTTATGGGCTTTTACTAGTTTTAGAAAAACTTGGTCACAGAATTGTTCCGGATATTTTTGTGGAAAGAGGACTGCCTGTAAGTCTTGATCTATCTCAGATTTTAATGAGTCTTTCTATTCCTTTTCTCATTTCAATAATCTTTAGTTACTTTTCTTTTTCTCAATTTAGAAAAGAAAATCAATCGTTTGTAGATATTGTCAGAAGTTTGGCCTGAATATCTCATTTTTCCCTCATAAATGACGATAAAGAACACCTAATCGTTTCTATGGGGTTTACTTCATGTCATCTCTTTTGAACTTAGATACTTTTAAAAAAAATGAAGACATTCTTTGGCAGCAAAAGATTGATTTATGTGAGTTAGGCTCTGTTTGTTTCTTTTGGGCCGACTCAGATGAATCCTGCATGAACCTCGAGCAATTGATTAAATCCAATCCATCTCTTCAAAAAGAATATCAGAAAAGAGTCGATTCTCTGAACGCTTTGCGGACGATTCCTATTTGGCTTAAATTCAATTCTCAAATCAAAGAAAAAACGATGTTTGATCTTTATGAAGATCATATTTTGGGTTTGAGTACCATACCTATGTCCAGTCGAATTAAAGTTTCACTTCTTAGTTCCCATGGGCCCTATGAGTCCATGACTCTTTCAGAACTTTTTCATCCGATAATGTATGAACAGTTTGTCATGGTTCTGTTACTTACAGGAAAGTTATCCAGAAGAGAGTTTAGACTTCGCTTTAATACCCGTCTTCTTTTAGAGCAAAATCATAGTGTGCATTTAGTTAACTTGGAACAGATGTCATCTAAGGGAATTCTGTTATCTTCAGAGAAGCCTTTAATTGAAGGAGTTGTGAATTTCTTCTTAGATTATCAGGTGCTCCAAGAAACCAAAGGAATGAGTCTTTCTGAGACCAAAGAGTATCTAACAGGTAAGGCCAATAATTTTCTTTATTCAGCTCATTCTCACTCTCGTATATCGATTAATACCAAAGGGGTAAAATCCCAGACAAAATTCGATTTTATGAAAAGAAAAGTTTATTACTACTTTATAAGCTTTAATCGATTTCAGAATAAAAATGCCGCCAAAGTCCTAGAAGATTTTGTTCATCATTCAAAGAACCTTATTGGGGAAACTCTAAAACAGGCTAGCTAGATTTTCTTTCTTTATAATCAACCTGGTATGCCGCTGATTTATCCAAGTTTTTTCTTCTCTTATCATATCGTTCAGTGGTGGTGATATTAGCATGCCCTGCAAACGTCGCGACGTCCCGAATGGGAGTGAGTTGAGTATCCAGAAGATGGGAGATCACCGTTGCTCTACAGGAGTGAGGAGAAACAGATTTGTTGATTCCAAGCTTATGGGCATAATTTTGAATTGTGCGATAAATGGTGGAGCCATCCATCGGCTTAGTGTTCTTTTTATGAATTTCAGTTTGGAGTAGAAAGTCAGAAGGAAGAAGTTCTACCTCATTCATTCGTAGATGATCGATATAACTTTGAACTTCCTGTTGAACAAAATCGTTTAAAGGGATGAGTCTTATCTTATCACCCTTACCATGGATTCTTAGAACAAAGTGACCTCTTTCCTGAAAGAAATCTTCAAGTCTAATGTGAGTTAATTCAGACCGTCGAAGCCCCAGGTTAAAAAGGAGCACCATAATGAGTCGGTGGGTGCGACCTTTATGAGTATTAACATCAGGACTATTAATCATCTGAACAACTTCTTCATCATCAAAGGCCACTGTAGGTGATTCTGTCTGAACCTTTGGAAGCTTGATGGTATCTAAGGGGTTGTGATCTAAGAGACGACTGGCCACGGCCCATTTGATGAAAGAGCGAATACAGACCAATCTTCTATTGACAGTAGCAGAGGCGAGTCCCTTTTCCATGAGGTGATCGCGATATAACTGAAAATGAAAAGATTTGATCTGTGATGGATGAGTAATGAACTGGTTCCCAGATTTTAAAAAATTAAAGAAGAAGGTGAGATCTTTAATATAGGCCTTCTTCGTATCTTCTGAGAGAAATTGAACGAGAAATTCCTGAATGAAATCTTCAATGGCCGTTTTTTTATGAGAGGCTTCTTCAAATTTTTTGGCCAAATCATAATTATAATTAAGGGCCAGTTCGTTTTTCTTAGTCATAACTCTATTTTAGGGTAAAGCAGAGCTAATTCAATACTTTGAAGTCTTTACCTAGAAGATAATTCTTGAAATAATCTTTAAAGCATCTCTTTTAAAGGATTCAAATGGAAATAGCACTCTTTCTTCTTGGCCTGTTCGTTGGAGTTATTTTTCACTTCATCAGAACACAAAAATTAAAAGTCCATCTCAACGTTCTCGAAGAAAAAGCACTCTTCCAGCAAGAGGAACATGAAAAGCAATCTCAGTTACTGGAAGAAAAGCTCTCTCTGCTAAGTCAGAAGATTGTTGAGGAGAAAGCTCGGATGCTTCAGGAAGAATCTCTTAAAGGTCTTGATATGTATCTTAAACCCTTTAAAGAGAAACTCCATGAGTTTGAATCTAAAGTAGAAGAAATCCATGAAAAGGATTTAAGAGATCGTATTAAGCTTCAAACTGAAATTGAAAGGCTAGGAGAAGTCTCACGCATGATGGGGCAAGAGACGGCCAATCTAACCAAGGCCCTTAAAGGGGATGTGAAAGTTCAGGGTAACTGGGGAGAAATGATTCTTGAGCGTATTCTGGAATCATCTGGACTAAGGCGAGGGATTGAATTCATTCTTCAAGGAGAAGGATTAGGTCTAAGAAATGATGAAGGCAGAGTCCAAATGCCAGACGCGGTGATTATGCTTCCTGAAGACAAACATCTCATCATTGATGCGAAGGTGACTCTCAGTAGTTATGAGCGCTTTGTGAGTGAACCTAATGAAGAGGATTTGTCTTTATTTCTTGATTCCATCTACGCCCATATTAAAAACCTTTCTTCAAAAAATTATCACTTACTGGATAAACTCATTACCCCTGACTACGTGATGCTATTTATTCCTATTGAGGGCGCCTTTATGTTGGCCATGCAAAAGGATCAGGAGATCTTTGAGTATGCCTGGGATAAGAATATTGTCTTAGTTGGCCCTTCAACACTTCTGGCGACTTTAAAAACCGTCTCAAGCTTATGGAGACAACAGCGCCAAACGAAAAACTCTCTGGAGATTGCCCGTCAGGCCGGG
>DATGND010000335.1:0-5326 GCA_035306925.1 Bacteriovoracaceae bacterium
TATGTTGTTGGTACAGCTGATATCAATAACGACGGAGTTATCGATCTTGTTTTAAGAAATGCTGACCCTGGTATTAAAGATGTGAAGTATCCGCCACTTCAAATTTTCTTAGGGCAAAAAACTGATACTAAGTCAGTACAAATTAGCCTTGAAGGAAGAGTTTCTAATAGGGATGGAGTTGGAGCTCAATTAACCGGAAAAGTTGAAGGAATGCCGATTCAAGTAAGACAGTTACTTGCTAATAATGGAACTATTCAGTCGCAACAACTTCTGTGGTTCAGTCTTGGTAAGAATGAGAAACTTGATGAACTAACTATCCGTTGGCCAAGTGGTCAGGTTCAGACTCTGAAAAACCTTGCTCCGGGAAGACATCATATTGTTGAAGCCGAACAAGGAAATCTTATTACTAAAAACTAATGTTTCTAGACCTTCTCACTTAGGTGGGAAGGTCTCTTATCATCCTCTAATTTTTCAACCATATTTTAAGTTTAAGAAGGAATGGAATTTTAACATCCACCTTGCCAAGGAGAAGCTCCTCTTCTAAAGGGAGATCAATGTCTTGGGGATTTTTAATCGATTTAGTAATAAGAAGTCTCTTACCTTCCGCATCTGTTTGAATGGCCCAAAGGAAGTGACACATTACTTTTTCACTCTGAAAAAAAACAATGGTATCAAACTTTTTAAGCTCATGAGATTGGATCTTCTTTACTTGAATAATTTGTCCCGTCTTGAGAACAGGCTCCATTGAGTCTGAAGCTACTCTCAAAGAGAGAGAACCTTCTTGTCCCAACTTGATTTTAAGTGCTTTAAATTTGAGTAGATCCATATGCATGCCTATAGTATAATTCTAGAGAATGGATTTCTTGTATGATTTTTTTACCCATCATTGGATGTTTATCCTTTTTAGCATCCTGTACATCGGACTTGAGCTCTTATTTCCAATTGTTAAAAATCAAAAATTTTTAAGAGAAGAATTCGGTCAGGATATCTTCTGGTATATTTTCAATAACGTCTATGTGGACCGTTGGTTTTACTACTTCTCTTCTTATCTTGCTCTTAATATTTTTCCGTTGTTGGGAAGATTCGTTCTAAACAACATTACACCTGAGACTTTATCTCATTTTCAAATATTCCCTTTAAAGATTGAAAATAATTTTCTTCTGGCCCTGATTCTATTTGTAGTTATTGATTTTCTGGCATATTGGCTTCATTACTTAAATCACCGCATCCCTTTTTTATGGAGCTTTCATATCCTTCACCATAGTCCTCGTAAGCTCGACTGGCTTTCCGGTACGAGAGCTTATTGGGTAGATGGTCTGCTATCGAGTTTAATTCCTTCTTTCGTTCTCATTTTTATAGATGTTAGTGAAGAGGGGCTTACTCTTCTAGCTCTATGGGATACTCAGGTTCAGTTTTTCACTCATTCAAATATTCGATTGCGCCTGGGGCCTTTGGAGAGAATTCTCAATAATACTCATGCTCATTGGTGGCATCATGACATTCATTGTCACCATCGCTATGGCCAGAACTTTGGGCAGTATACAGTCATTTGGGACAAGCTGTTTAAGACCTATTACGTTGAAAAAGATTATCCAGAAAAACTAGGTCTGTCTGAGGAAATAAATTATCCTCAATCCATATTAGGGAGATTTTTTTATCCATTTCAGCGACTGATTCCTCGCCAAATAGAGATAGAGGACGATACACTCAAACATAATGAATAGAGAACTTAGATGCTAAAACTGATGAACTGGCTATTTGATTCGTCCACTAATTGGTGGGGCTTTGCTTCTCAGTACCTTCCTTTGCCTCCGTTAGTTCTAAGAATTAGAATAACCAATCGCTGTAATTTATCCTGTCATTATTGTTATGTTGGACAAAGTTTGAATAAAAAAACAGAAGCTCTTTTAAACTATGAAGAGTGGAAAGAAATTTTAAACAAAACTCCGAGATACACTCTCATTGATATTACTGGTGGTGAACCATTGTTGGCCCCTCAGATTGCTGATCTTTTAAGGATAATGCTCGATCGTAAAATGAAGGTGTCTTTGATTACAAATGGGACTGTTCATAAGGATGAGATTTTTTCTTTGATGGTAGAGAAAAAGCTTACTCATCTGATGTTTTCTTTAGATGGACGTGAAGAAGTAAATGATAGCGTTCGCGGAAAGGGAAGTTTTCGCAAAACCATATCTGCGGCTAAAAGGATTAAGGAATTAAAGATTCAGTATCAAAGTCGTTTTCCGAAATTAGTGGCAAAAGTAACTTTAACCAAAGATTCGATCAGTGATGTGGAGAGTTTTTGTCATTATCTTTTTGAAGAAGGTTTTGATGGAGTGACATTAAATCTTCTTTTTCAAAACTTAGCTCGTGATGGTTTTGTTGATGCTGAAAGTATTTCTGATGATAAATTCTTTCAAGGTAATAAAGTAGAGTTTGCTTCTGAAGACATTCCGTTTTTTGTAGATAAAATAAAAAAAGTTAAAAGTGCGTTTGGAAACAAAGTCCAGATTAGACCAGATATCGATCTGAATGATTTGGAGTCTTATTTTTCTCGACCTCAGTCACTAATGCCGCATAATTGTTTAAAGTTTAATAGTGTTGTAACTCTTTATCATAATGGCACTTTAGCCCCCTGTGATTTGGGGTTAAATATCGGTAATATTCGTGACATCAATTTTGATATCAGCAAAATATTTAGTGAAAAAAAAATGAAGTCTTTTACTAACTTCATGAAAAAGACTCCTTCACAAAAACTTCCTGGTTGTGGTGGATGTTGTCTTAAAAAACATGAGAGGGTGTCATGAAGAAAGCAGTTATTATTCGCACCCCTTTTATTCATCCACTAAAACATCTTTCCAGTATCTCCGCCGTTCCCGACATTGGAACCGCTTATATTAATGGTACTCTTCGTAAGCTGGGTTATGACTCAAGAATTATAGATGCAACGGGAGAAGGAATTGGACGAAGAATTCATTTAACCGGAACAGAATTGGCCATTGGTGGGATTCCGGCCAGAGAAATTATCGAGAAGATTGAAGATGATATAGATATTTTTGGTCTACAGGCGATGCATAGTAATCGTTGGATTTATGATTCATACATTCTTAAAAAACTTTATGAGCGATTTCCCCAAGCAAAAGTGTTTTTAGGAGGGGAGCATGCCAGTGCTTGTTATGATAAAATTCTGACTCAATTCCCTCAGATAACAGCCGTTATCATCGGAGAAGGCGAAGAAACTCTGGTAGAACTGCTGGCAACTCTGGAGAAGGGAGAACCTCTTGATCAAGTGGCCGGTCTTGCTTTTGTTAGAAATAATCAAGTTGTTGTTACACCCCGTAGGAGAAGAAGGTCTGATCTTGCTAATCTTCCCCGTCCTAGTTGGGAAGGAGTCCCAATAAAAAAATACCTTGATAACAATTGTGGAGTTAACTCCCTTTCTCGCCGGGCCATTACCATGGTGGCCACCAGGGGATGTCCTCATACCTGTACCTTTTGTACGGTTCCCAATATGTGGGAGTCAAAGTGGTTTGCACGTCCTCCTGAAGATGTCATTGATGAGATGAAGTACAATATGATTCACTTGGGAGTGAATCATATCGATTTTGTAGATCTCACTCTTGTTATCAATAAGAAATGGATGCATGAATTTTGTGACCTGTTGATAAAAGAGAATCTTGATTTAACCTGGGCTATTCCTATCGGGACGAGAACGGAGAGTCTTGATTCAGACTTATTAAAGAAAATGAAGGCCTCTGGTCTTAGTCGAGTTCTCTATTCAGCAGAAAGTGGTGATGATCAAACACTAGATCGAATAAAGAAAAAACTTAATATCAAACATTTCAATAAGATTGTACGGGAAACAACTAAACTGGGAATTGCTGTTAAAGTGGCCCTCATTTTTGGTTTTCCTGGTCAAACATTGAAAGAAGTATGGACTACATTTCTTTTGGTTAACAAGCTTGCCTGGTTAGGGGTGAATGACATTGTTTGTCTTTCCTTTGTTCCTTATCCAAAGACAGAACTCTTTGATCAACTCAAAATTGATTATGACTACAATTCTCTGGATAATAATATTCGACTCAATAACGATATTCCCAACATGAAGTCTTGGTCCGAACATTTTAGTGATAGGGCCTTAAAGTTTTTTGTTGTGAGCTTCACTCTCTATTTTTATAGCTTACAAGGATTATTGCGACCTCATAGGGTTATTGCTGGAGCTTATCGTGTTTTTGTTAAAAGGGTGCCTTTAACTAATTTTGAATCACTTGTTTTTAATTTTCTCACGAAGAGAAAGCAAGTTCTGGAGACCGAGGATATTGGCCTTAAGTAAGATTTGAAGAGCTTCTTGGAATTGAATAATAAAATGTTGATAACCTCGAATTTTAAAAATTCTTTTTAGGATATAACCTGGCCTTGCATAGAAACCTTGAACCGCCGCATTTCTGAGTTCAATAATTTCTTCTTCGCTAAGCTTAGAGACAGATACGACAGCATTCTTTCCAAGAGAATCGAACTGATCATCTTCTCGCATTTTCCCCTGGCGAATTGCAAGTTTTCGTATATCACTCCCTGCCAGAGGGGTCGCTACATTAAAAGAAGCAAAGTCGATTCCAATTTTTTGTGAATAACGAATAGTCTCTTCTACAGAAGTGCGATCGTCATGAGGTAGCCCGATAATAAAGTCTCCGCAAACTTCGAGACCAATCTTTTGGGCATGCTGAAGGAGTGATGACATTTGATCTTGTCTCACATGACGGGAGTAATCTTTTAGGCTTGTTTGATCTTGAGATTCAATTCCAATAATGATGGTGTGACACCCACTTTCTTTCATTTTCTCCAGTAGCTCTGGTCGATACTGATTAGGATGAAAATAGGTTGACCAGGAAAAATTAAACTTCTTCTCTATCATTTTATTTAAGAGGTTCATGACATTCTGAAAGGGAAGACCAAAAGAGCGATCCCCAATATATATTTCTTTTATACCCAACTTATGAACTTGCTTCATCTCTTCAATGATTTCGTCAGCATCCCTCCAATAATTGGGAAATTTGCTCATTATGCAGTATGAGCATGAATAGGGACACCCCCAAGCAGTGAAGATAGTGGTGTATCGAAAGTAGCGGGCAAAAGGCCAGCGATAGGCCTTGTTCATAAACACCTGGTGGCGGATGTTTGAGAGTGAAATTTTTTGAGGAGCTTTTAAATTTACTCTTTCATAGAAGTCATCATTTCTTAATCCTTCTAAGGAGCTTAGATCTTCTTTCGGAAAACGTAGTTTATTAAAGTCCACGATAACTGGTGAAGTGAGTATTCCATCAACATA
>DATGND010000336.1:0-11043 GCA_035306925.1 Bacteriovoracaceae bacterium
CCAACGAGATCACACTCCACTTTACCCACAGAGAACTTAAACCAAAAATCAAATGGTACAGAAGAAAAAAAAGGGCTCCACCAATTAGGCCACCATAAAAAACAAATCCTCCTCCCATCCAAAAACTTGCCGAGGAAACAAAGTCAGAAGAAAGAGAGTCACCCGCAGTCAAAAGGAAAAGGGACTTAGCGCCTAGCCAGGCACTCAGAAAAGTTCCCCAAAATAAAAACTGAGCTTTTCCACGATCTTGATCACCAATGTGATGAAAGAAGAATTGATATCCTATCCCCCAGGCCAGTCCCATAAGTAAGGGATAGGAATATAGAACAAAATGTTTACTCTGAAATAGTATCGGTAGCATTCTCGTTGCCCTTACTCTTAGCAAGTTTTGCCTGAATAAAGAAATCATAAATAAGTAAGAAGGCTGCTACGGTGATACAGCTATCGGCAACGTTAAACGCAGGAAAATGATTGGCTTCATCCTTCCAATAAAACAATAAGAAATCCACTACGTAGCCCAGATAAAATCTATCAATAAGATTTCCAGTGGCACCTGCAAGAATTAAACTATAAGCAAGTGAAAGATAGAAAGGACCTTTAATGGTTTTAATCAACATATAGAAGACCCAGAAACAAAAAATCACTGGGAGAGCAAGGAAGAAGATCACACGAAACCATTCAGGACCACCGGCCCCGAAACCAAAAGCTGCTCCGGTATTCTTCACATAGGCTAGACTAAAAAATCCATCAATGATCGGTAGCGTTTCTCCCCATTGAAATGAAGATTGAATTGCACCTTTGGTGAATTGATCAATGAGGATAAGTGTTGCCATTATTATGCATAAAGTCCAAAAACGGGCCATTAGTAATAATCCTTTGGATTGATTTCATATTTTTCAATCTTACGCAGAAGAGTTTTTTTAGGGATATTAGCATTCAATGCTGTTTGATTAATTTTCCCTTTATTGATCTTCAACGCTTGGATTATAAATTCTCTTTCAAATTGATCTTTGGCAATAGCAAAATCTAGCTTTCCATCTTCAAAAGTGGTTCCAAA
Organism: Bacteriovoracaceae bacterium; assembly: GCA_035306925.1. Lineage (GTDB taxonomy): Bacteria > Bdellovibrionota > Bacteriovoracia > Bacteriovoracales > Bacteriovoracaceae > Peredibacter. The sequence continues at coordinate 1,058 of DATGND010000336.1, forward strand.
ATTAAAAGTAGAGCCATCCAGATTCTCAGGTTTTTCCTGATCGAGAACAGATTTTTGAATCTCTTGCAGATCAATAATTCCTTGATCCATATTCTCATCTTCCTCTTCATTTTGATTCTGACCTTTCAGAACAATTGATGGAAGTGAGGAAAGATAAATAGTGTCAGAAGACTCCATAATAAAACAGTGCTCAATGATGTTTCTTAGCTCTCGAATATTTCCAGGCCAGGAATACTGCATAAGAGCTTCCATCGCCTTAGGATCAACTTCTCTAATTTGTAGATTATGAACGTTATTAAAATAATTCACGTAGTGATTTACCAGATGAGGTATATCTGTTTTACGTTCCCTTAAAGGAGGAAGGTAAACTGGTAAAACATTCAGTCGGTAGAATAAATCTTCTCTGAAAGTACCTTCTTTAATCATTTCCTCAAAAGGTTTATGAGAAGCTGCAATGATTCTCACATCCACTTTAATCTCACGGTTCGAACCCACCGGCATGAATGTTTTTTCTTGTAGAACGCGCAGAAGTTTTACCTGCATCGCTGCTGAAATATCTCCAATCTCATCTAAAAAGATCGTTCCACCTTCAGCGAACTGGAATTTACCAATTTTTCTCTGATCAGCACCGGTAAAAGCACCTTTTTCGTGACCAAAAAGTTCTGACTCAATAAGATTTTCTGAAATGGCACCACAGTTAATGGTGACAAATTTCTCATCTTTTCTAGGTGAATTATAGTGAATGGCCTTGGCCACTAGCTCTTTACCTGTTCCTGACTCTCCACGAATTAAAACCGGCGTATTAACCTTGGCAAGCTTTGAAATAACATCAAAAACTTTTTTCATCGCATTGGATTGTCCGACAAATTTATCTGCTCCAGAGTCTCCAATTGAAAGTGTGGGAGAAGAAAACCCTACAGTTTCCACCATGGATCGTGCTTTAAGGGCCCTCTTAATAAGGGCGACCAGATTATCTGAACTGATCGGTTTTTCCAGATAATTATAAGCACCTTCTTTAACAGCTTTAACAGCATCGGTAACATTAGAATAAGCAGTCAGAATGAGAACAATGACGGAAGGATCGTGTTTTTTAATTTCACTTAAAGCCTCAATACCATCCATTTCCGGCATATTAACATCCATCACAACCAGGTCATATTTTTGTCCATAGACCTTGGTGACGGCTTCTTTACCATTATCTGCTACATCGACAGCGAAGTGATGAAACTCTAAGGCTTGCTTTACGTTTTGCTGTAAAACTTTATCATCATCAACGACTAAAACTTTATACATATATACGACCCCTATTCATTTCTTAGCTTTATTATAAACGAAGTTCCCTCTCCCAACTGAGATGTGGCAGTAATAACCCCATTATGAAGCTCGATGAAGTACTTAACTAAGTATAACCCAAGTCCCGAACCTTTGATGGAATGAGTTGAATCATTTTTTACCCGATAAAATTTATCAAAAATGTGATTGAGCTCTTCTTCCTTGATACCGGGACCATTATCTTTAATCTCGATATAGACCCACTGTGGATCATCCCAGGTCTTAATCCACACCTTCTTTTCACGACCGGAATATTTGATGGCGTTTTCTATCAAGTTAGAAATTACCCGATTCATTAACACCACATCTATCTGGATCGGATAAAGCGGCGACAGTTCAGCTTCTAATTCAATATTTTTGTTATTGGCTTCAAAAGAGAGCTTCTCAATGGTGGCTTCGATAATTTTATTAATATCCTTGGATTCTTTTTTCAGAGTGAGGTTTTGGGACTCAATTTTTGTTAGATCCAAAATAGAGTTAATAAAGCTATTAAGCTCCTTAGTTGATTCGGAAATGTTTTCTACCAGCTGACTTTGTTCACTATCCGCCGGTAATTTCATTCGTAGTAAATCTGCAATTCCAGCAATTTTAGCGACCGGTGTTTTTAAGTCATGACTCATCAAAGAAATAAAGTTCTGCTTTAAGTGATCTACCTGCTTTAAAATCTTGGACTCTTCCTGAATGGCATAGCGAGTTTGATACTCCTCAATGGCCCGGAAAGGCACCCAAATGTAGTAGACAACAAAAATACTAAGAACAGTATGAGAGAGCTTAAACCAGATTCCCCACACACTAAAAAGCAAATAACTGGATATCAAAATTCCGACAATCAGTGAGATTGTCACCATCAACCCTTTCACAGGCTGAACCTTAGAAATAATTAAGGAAAGAAACAGAGAAATGATTAGGGCCAGGATCTGGGAAAATAACTCAGGGACATCTAAGATTGTTTTTTTATGCACAAGAGAATCAATAATCTGAGCGTGAACTGCAAGCTTGGGTGTCTTCAAACTTTCTTTATTAAAAGGAGTGAAAACAAAATCAGAAGGATTAGATAAGTATTTAGGCCCTACGAGCACAACCTTATCTTTAAAAAAGTTTTTAGGAAAATTTCCTACAGCAACTTTATGAAAAGCGATGGATGGAACAAAGTCATCCTGTAAGGGATTCTTTCCATACTTAAAAAGAGCGAAGTGAGCTTCAGCTTCGGTACTGTAATAAGAGCCAGTATAACTGGCAGCATCCAGTACTTTCTCTCCCATTTTCTCTCTTAAGTGCTTGGCACTCATCAAATGAAGTGAATCATCACCACTCACATTTAAAATGGCCCTTCTTACCACCTCATCACGAGCAAAAATCAGTTGATCTTTATAAAGCTGGGAAAAACTAAAGCCCAAGTCTTTGAGATTTTCCGGAGGAAGGGTCTCTCCGAATACATCTAACTCCGTTCCAAAGCGAAATTTCTTCTTAAGGGGGTCAAAATTAGAGAGCAACTCATGCATTTGTAATTGATGAGATTCTTCCTGACTGATCGTTGGGTCCTGAAGATGAACAAAATAAAAAATTTGTTCCGGCCCATCCTGAATCAATCTCTTTAAAAAACGCGAATGGGTAGCATATGTATACGGATAGGAATCCCCAAGGAACTGATCACTTTCTTCATCCATGTAAATGAGCACAATAGGTGATTCAACCTTTGAACTAGTGAAATCGCTTTTAACCCAGAAATCCAGGAAGACCGATTCCAAAGGATGGAATGAATATTGAATCAATATAATGATGAAAGATAGAGTAACTAATAGAGGAGCAAATTTACCTAACTCAAACTCCCGTAGCTTCCTTATCACTTAAACCTTCCTGGTATTGTTGATAAAAGTCCCATTCATGGGGCAGTAATTCTAAGCTCAAAATATTTTGATAGTGAATAGAACGGCGACTCGAGAATAGTTCCATCATTCTTCGAGACAAATTTGAATAAATATCATCCGGATATCTTAAGCGCAGATAAAAATTGGCCAGCTGCTCACACTCCACAGAGAAAGGCTTCAAATGGGTGGATAGTTTCTTGAAATATCTTTTTCCAATTAAAAGATGAAAGTTAATTCGCAGCCATGGATGTAGAAAGTAATTGGTAATGAGATTAATCACCTCTCGGGCATGAGAAAATGGAATCAGTTTTCCTAAAATATTTCCTACCCCATGAACTAGCCATGAACTAAAGCTTAAAATAAACATGCTCTTGGTTCTGGAAGAAGCCAGATTTTTTTTCACTTGAATAAGCAGCGAAAAACAAATCGCTGAAAGCTCCTCTCTTTGGGCCCGCTCAAGTAGAGAGCGCGAAATAACTAAAGAGATGTTTTCCCCATTTTGTAAAACGAAGGCGCGCTCAAAGGAGCCATTATAAAAATAGAGAGAAGGAGCCTCCACGGAAAGCTTATAAGCCTGCTGCGTAGCTTCATTGTAAAACAATGGCTCATCGCTACTCATAATTTCCCGGGCCCCTAGAAAATAGAGAATGGCCTTATCGGAGTAATTCCATACAAGCACCGCAAAAAGGGCAATCATTATTAAAGAAAGCGTCAGCAACCAGCCGCTAAAAAAGAGCCAGGAGGCCAACATGGCAAATAAAAGGAACAAAACGAGTAAAAAATTGGCGAGCATTCCTAAAACCAGTCAAAACTATTAATATTTTCACTATTTTAGCACTTCATAAAAGTTATTTGTATTACTTTATTACACTCCAAAACTTTCTTCATGGACTTTGATGGACCATCGGGCTATAAGTCGTTGCACCTTACTAATAGGTTAACAAACTAACGCTAAGCAATGAATAAATGGAAGAAGAAGAGTTCATTCAACTCATTGATGAAATAGGTGATCTTTTAAGTCCAAATGACTTACTAGATGATGACATTTTAATCTGTGAGTGCTTTTGTGTGAACGTAGCCGACATTCGCCATTTATTTCAAGACAGCAAAACAGTAGATCTTGATGCTCTTGCTAAGGCATACGGGCTTGGTCAAGGATGTCAGAGTTGTCTAAAGCGTAAAGATTGGATAGATAGAATATTTTAGCTTGTTTTATCCGAAAGGAGAATCTCAATGGCTTTTGATCGTTTATTATTTGGTACTGCAGGTGTTCCAAATAGCACACTCAAGAAAAACAATCCGGTTGAAGGGGTTAGACGAATTCACGAGCTAGGGCTTGATTGTATGCAGCTAGAGTTCGCTCACGGTGTGCGTATGAAAGAAGAAGTTTCTTCTGCTCTTAGAAAAGTTTCTTACGAACTTGGAATTCCACTTACTTCACATGGTCCTTACTACATTAATCTAAATGCGCGTGAGCAAGATAAGATCGACTCTTCTGTTGAACGTATTATTCAAACAGCAAAGATCTCGGATCTTTGTGGGGCTGAATCAATGACATTCCACGCAGCTTTCTACATGAAAGACTCGCCATATGATGTTTTTGATCTGGTAGAAAAATCACTTAACGTTATTGAAGAGCGTCTGAGCCGTTTAGATATTGAAATTGAACTTCGTCCAGAATTAACAGGGAAAACTTCTCAGTTCGGTTCTCTAGAAGAACTTATCAATCTTTCTAAATCAGTAATGAGCTGTAAACCTTGTATGGACTTCTCACATCTTTATGCTCGTACTGGAACGATTAATGACTACAATGGTTTCTGTGAAACATTAGAAACTTTAAAGAATGAACTAGGTCCTAAATCTTTAGAGGAAATGCACATTCACATTTCTGGTATCAGCTCTAACTCTAAAGGTGACTTGAAGCACTTAAACCTAGAGAAGTCGAAGTTTAACTGGAAAGACCTGATGAAGGCCCTAAAAGATATGGATTGTAAGGGATACGTTATCTGTAACTCTCCAAACCTGGAAGTCGATGCTCAGATGCTGAAGCAGTACTACATGGCCCTTTAATCGTTTTCAAATTTACTTAAAAAATAAACCCCTCGAATGAGGGGTTTTTTTATGCTGCTTTTATAAATATTTCTTGTGGGTTCACCAGATCTTTCAAATAAAATTCATCACACTCTTTAAGGCCAATGAGGTAACAGTAGCCCTGGGCCTGCATAATGAGGAGAGACTTGAGTTCTGGATTCCAGGATTTTTTCATAACTTTTAAAAGACTTTCTTGATCATTACTGGTGTTAATCCACTTGTAATCTTCCCCTTGTTCTAAATCAAAACAAGACCAAGTGATGGGCACATCCAGAACTCCCATGGGAGTTTCAAAACGAAGCATCTGGATTTGAGGTATGAACTCCCCGCGGAGAAAAGCGATTGAAAAATCTTTGAGTTTTCTTTCTAAGTCACAAAACTGCAAAGAGCTTTCTTGAATTCGGAATGTTTCATCGACTAAGAAGTTAAGAAAGTTGGATTTACTCATGTTTCCTCCAACTTTCTTATCGGACAATTATTCTAGAGGATTAATGGCTTCTAAAGATTCGTGGTATGTTTTGATATTGGAAATATCTTCTATATACCACTTTCCATCAATATGACTCATCTCCGCGATCTTTTTTACTTCTGAGTGAAACTGATCATTGGTATTGAACCCGATAAGATAAGTCAGAAAACACTTACTCTCCTGACAAGACTTGGAAAGCACTTTAAAGGAGTTTCTTTTAACATTTCTTAAATCAGAAAATTTAGCGAAGTCATCATCGCTCATATTCTCAAAACTTTGCTTCATTTTCCCCGTAACACGCTCCAAGACGAATTCTCGCGTGACGACTTTTCCAATTCGGGCCTCGATAAAGTCTTTAAGAGCACCTTCCGGAGTATGATCTCTTTCCATACAAGCGGCTACTGTAAAAATAAAAAGCATTATGAGAAAGTTCTTTTTCATCTTAACCTTTTTGGATCAAAACCTAATTCATTAATAAGTTCAATAAACTCATTCCAATTAAAAACATTCAAACCTTTTGAACTGTTCTTTAATTTTATTCCAACTCCATTTAATGAAGTAGACTGAGCAACAACTTCCCCCTGCTCTATAAATTCTCGCCCCTGAAAATTAATGATGAGCTCTACTTTTTTAAGTTTATGCTTAGGCTTCTCTTCGAATTTGATGAAGCATCCTTCCTCATCCCAATTGGTTAAAAGCCCCTTTATCTCACCAAATTGATTTTTGACTACGCAATCCAGATTAGTCAGTAATGGTTTAAATAAATCATGGGACTGATAATTGGCATTCAAGCGAGCAGATAACAAATATTCTTTGAGTAATTGATAAAGAAAGTAAGAGATTACAATGTAAAAGAAGAATGTCACCACAATCATCTTGTTAAACTCAATAAAGAGTCCTTCCAGAATTTTAAAACTAATCACAAATGTGGAAAGGGCAAAAAATACCGAACAGTAACGATGGTGTCTCCATAAACTCCAGGCCGACACCAATAATACCAGAGCTAAATACCAGAATAACTCCAGGCTTTTTTGTAAATACAGGAGTGAAAAAGGAGTCACATGGGAGCGATAGGCGTACTGAAGATAAACAAAGAAAAAGGAAAGTATTAAATAAAAAATACAATTTAGTACAATCATTCCTTTCTTTTTGACTTTCAATTGTTCCATATTTTTTTTGCCTTATAATAACTTTATGAATCAAACGCGTTTAGAGATTACATCCATTTGTGTAAGCTGTGACAATTGCCGGCTTATTTGTCCAGAAGATGCAATATTAAGTAATGGTTCCACGTACCTCATTGATACCTGGAGCTGTACCCTCTGTAGTCTTTGCCAGGAAGTCTGTCCTATTGATTGTATAAGAGAAATCACTAAAGACTAATTTTTTCTTCAATCTTCCCATAGATTATCCCTGGACCTTGTATTGTCTGGGAAGGCCTATCAGATAAAGAAATAAGCTGAGAACTTCCAGAATTATCCGGATTAACTCCTAAATGAATGACCTCTTTCCCATTTGAGTGATAACTCAAAGTTTGAAGATTGATCTTCCATGATTTAATAGCCTTGGCAGAAACTAAAAAACGTAAAAATGGATGAGTTGATTGAAACTTATAGGTGGTAAGAATCTTTCTCATGGTCAGCCAATATCTTTGTGCTGTTCCAAAATCCCAGTATTCATTATTTGAAACTCCTACCACAAAAACTTTATTCTTTTTATAATCGGCCACGGTATCAAAGAAAGCACTTGGACCTGGTTTCTCTGTAAGATTTGCTAGATTGATGAGGCTATTACCAGTGTAGGTAATTCCTTGTGGGGTATCTTTTAATTTAACCGCAGGAATAATTTCTTTTAATGTGCCATCATCATTGAGCTCAAGACAGTTATAGCCAAGTCGTGGATCCACTTGATAGCTAAATAACAGAGCAGTGGCTTCTTTTAATTTTGCTAAATTTCCTTCAATAAAATTCTTATCCATCAGAAAGAATTGATCCGCATTCAGTACTAAAAGATGCCCCTTGTAACCTACCTGACGTGCAAGATTATGAATACCGCCACCAATATCAAGAATCTCTTCTTCTAATAAGAAGGTAACGTCATCAAAGATTGATTTATTTTTTGCGAACTCCAGAATCTGATCTTTTTGATGATGCAGGTTTATGAAGATTTTTTTTACGCCTAAGTTTTTTGCATACTCAACCTGAAGCTCCAAAAGACTTCTTTCAAAGACTGGCCACAAAACTTTAGGAAGAGATTTGCCAATTTCTCCCATTCTAGTGCCAAAGCCGGCCGATAAAATAAGGCAGTAATCAATTTGCATAATAAAACTTAAACAATGTTTCTGATAATTCTTTATACTTTGGATTCTTATTCATCGTATGACGAATTTTTTCCATAGCAAACCCGATGTACTTTAAGTATCTCTCGTCTTTTCGCCAGTTATAGATATAACAAAAACTTCCCACAGCTTTAAAGACTCTTTGTATGAGCATATCATCGTAAAGAGCACAGAAATCTTCATAACTACTCTGACCAAGAGAACTCATAGACATCTGCTGGTAGTAGTATTTTTTTAAATATTCGCGATTAGTCTCATCCAGGTCGTAATAGCAGTCCTCTAATAACGAAACTAAATCATACTGTGGGAGACCCCAACGAGCGTCTTGAAAATCAATAAACACAAACTGATCATTTTTCACCATGATATTACGCGAGTGAAAATCTCTATGTGTAATAACCATCGGATGTGCAGCGATATTTTCCATTATCGGCACAAACAATCGATCCAACTCATCTGTAAGCTCAGTACTCGTATTCTTCAAAAAGAAATTTATAAAGTACTTAAAGGTAAACCTTGTCTCATCCATTAGCTTTTCAAAATCAAAGCTAAGTTTAAAAAGATGCTTGTTCTGAATATCTGACGCGGAAATTTTATGAATATCAATTAATTGATCAACAATCTTTTTATAGATTTCTCTTTCTTCTTCTCGAGCATTATGGACGGGAAGATATTGTAGTAAAGTAATATCCCCTAAATCTTCCTGCAGCAGATAGCCTTTGCGCAAATGGTGATCATAGATCTGCGGAACTCTTACACCTTTATCTGAAAGAAACTGCTGCACGGCCAGAAAGGGGTGAGAATCAGCATCTTGTTCATAAGGATTATCTAAACAAACCACATAACTTTGTTCTGAGGTAAAAACACGATAGTAGCGTCTAGTAGAAGCATCTCCCGTCAGTTTATCAATTTCCTTTAAAGCTTGGGGAGTTATTGCTTTTCTTTCAATCGAACGAGAAAAAAGCTCTTCGATGAGAAATTGTTCGGATTGTTCTGGTTTCATATCAATTCTCTTAACTGATTAATCACTTGATAAAATTTACGGGATGAACCCTTTTTGGAAATCACAGTATCTTCGTTCGCATTTTGGATGAGAAAGGCCTTAAACAATGATTCTTCTCGCGGAATCATATTGATATCGCCAACCAGAAAAACAAAGTCTGCGGTATTTCTATTCAGGATTTGTAACCAAGATAAATAATATTCCCCATCGTGACCAGTTCTTGTGGTCATATAATAGGCCCATTTGTGGATTTCCATTTTTTCCTCTAGAGGGATCCTATTCATACTAATCATACGCTCTAGGGGAAAGTGACCGGTTGGAATGAAGCTTTCCTTAGGATAAAGATTCTTCTCACTTTTGATCAGTTCATAAGACAAAATACTCACCAGCACACTTTCATGTCTTACGTATTTGGTCATTAAGCCCTTACTGAGAAAGATCTCCCCGCCAGGTAAGGAGAAATGCAGAGGCATCTCCATATTTAGTAAAGTAATGTTTGCTTTCTGCAGGTTCTTAAAGAATATTTCATTTCTTCCCAGTATCTCAGAGGTCAGATCAGAAAAATAATTTTTCATCCCAGAGTTCTGAGGAATAATTTTTATTTCTGGTTGTTTTAAGAAGGAAGTTTTTAACGTTGATAAGTGTTCGGCATAATCCTTCTCACTCATATAAACGTGACCCGCAAGATTAATGGGTCGATCGGCCTTATTTGAACTACTACAGGCCATTAAAAAACAAGAAACCCCCGCCAACAGCGAGGGTTTTACTAGATAATTTATTAAAAACTTAAAACTGTTCTGATGCAACGTCACGATTTAGATCTGGATAATAAATAGTAAAACCTGCAAAGATTTTATTCGGATCTTTAATCAGTGGTCTATTATT
>DATGND010000337.1:0-4859 GCA_035306925.1 Bacteriovoracaceae bacterium
TGTTGGAATCTCTTAAAGTACCTTTGGTAAAGTTTGGATCAGACTTCATTCTTTATTGACCGCTTAACTGTTGCATGAACTCTTTACGTTTTGGACTACCTTTAAGCTCAATGAGAGATTTAATATAATAAGTCACGGCCCAAATATCTTCATCCGAAATAACATCTTTCCATCCAGGCATTCCAGAACCGTGAACACCGTACATAATTCTGTTCACAAGAGAAGTTGTATCAGTCACTGAGCGAAGTTCATGTAGAGTAAAATCAGGCGGCAGGGCCTTATAGTTAAACTCTGAATCTTGGCCTTTTAGCTGGTAAAGATCAGCAGCACTGTGATCTCCCCCCCACTTTTTAATGTCCTCTCGACTGGCATAACCTCTGTGACACTGAATACATGAAGCATCTACGTGATATACTTTTTCACCGCGAGCAATGGCTTCAAGTTTTTTCTCAGGACCAAAAGGATCTGCAGGAATTTCAAACTGATCACCACGAACCTTATCCTCTCCTTCCCAAATTTCAGGAGCGAAAGTTTTAATATAATGAGTAACAGCTTTCAGACGCTCATCGGAAATATCCCAAGAAAGCATTGCTGTTCCTTTAAGTCCATGACGGATAATACGATGAAGATCTTCATCTTGAGGAAGTTCTCCATAGTTTGCCCATACAAACTTATAAAGACCTTGAGTAAAGTCTCTAGGAGGCGGAAGAAGCCCAATAGAGGCAGGTCCATCTCCCTTACCGTTTACCCCGTGACATTGCACGCAGTACTCAAGGTAAGTAAAGTAACCTTCGTTTAGAGTTGCAGCACTGACAGTTTCACCGGCCAGTACTTTAGACTCCTTGAATGGCTTACGTTCATACACACAAGAAGTAGTAAGAAGTAGACCTAAGAGTGAAATGATTGATAGTTTCATCATCAGTCCTTTACAAAACAAAAATCAGTAAATACATTAATAACCAAACTACACCTAAAAAATGCCAAAACTTTCCTACGTTTATTACTTTCAGTTTGGTTAGCTTCTCCGTTTTAAAAAACACAAAAAATCCAAGCCAAAACAAAAGAATAAGAGCAAGCCCTATATGAGCAGCATGAAGCCAGGTGAAGGCATAGACCATAGAAGGAACCATGCCATCGGATACAAAAATACCTGCATCTGCCAACGAGCCCCATAGTAGCCATTGGGACAGTAGAAAAAGGGCGCCGAAAACTATGGTCAATGAGAACAAAAGCTTTTTAGCCTGGGCCTTATGTTCAAAAAAATAATAAGTCACAGAGCTTAAAAGAATGAACACAGTACTTACCAAAGGAATCCCTTGGGGCATCCCTTCAATTTCAACAGGAGGCCAGACATCAGCGTTTGAACGAAGAAGAAAGTAGCCCAGAAACATAGTGGCAAACAGCATAGCAAAGGAACACAGTACCACTGTCATAGCGACGGCACTTTGAACCATTTCCATTTCCTGAGCTCTTTCTCTATTCATTAATCCACCAATTCTTCAGTCTGATATTGGAAGTCACGGCCAGTTGTCAGATTTGGATTACCAAATTCATGTGGCCCACATTTTACAACCGGGATTTCCTTATAGTTGTAGTGAGGAGCAGGAGAAGGAATCTGCCACTCTAGTGTTCCAACTTCCCAAGGATTATTTGAAGCCAGAGGCTGCTTCTTGGAGAAGAAAATGGTCTTAATGAAGTTGTAAATAAAGAGGCCCTGGGCCAGCCCCATAGCAATCGCACACCAAGTAACAAAAGTGTTAATTGGGATAAGCTTGTTCATGAACTCATAGATAAATGGGTTATAAAGACGACGGTGCATACCCGCATACCCCATGATCATCATCCCCATGAAAATTCCATTGAGAGGAATGATCGTAAGCCAGAAGTGCCACTTAGCTAGACACTCATTCATCAGACGGCCAAACATCTTAGGCATCCAGAAATAAATTCCTGCAAATCCTCCCAGAAGAACTGAAGCGGCCATGGTGTAATGGAAGTGACCTACAACGAAGTAAGTATCATGAAGATAAAGGTCAACAGAAGCGGAAGCAAGGTAAAGACCTGTTAATCCTCCGAGACCAAATACGAAAACAACTCCCATAGCAAACAACATTGGAGAGGTAAAACGAATCGAACCTTTCCAAAGAGTTCCAAGCCAGTTGGCAAAGAAAATAGCTGATGGGATCGAAATAAGCATGGTTAAGGTCATGAATGATTGAGTCAGAAGTGGAGACATCTGAGTCGTATACATATGGTGACCATAAACCAGTGTTGAGAGAATTGTAATGGCCGAAAGAGACAGAGCAGTCATCTTATAACCAAAGGCCGGCTTTCTTGCAAAGAATGAAAGAAGGTCTGAAACGATACCCCATGCAGGAAGAATCAGAATGTAAACTTCCGGGTGTCCAAAAATCCAGAATACGTGTTGGAAAAGAATCGGATCCCCCTTACCTGAAGTGGCTGCTGCCCCGGCAAGAAAGAAAGTTGTTCCAAAGATACGGTCACAAGTCAAAAGAAGAAGACCAGCACCGAGAACTGGAATGAAGATCGCATTAAGAATAGATGTTAGCCAAAGTCCCCATACAGTCAGAGGCATTTTGAAATACCCCATTCCTGGAGCACGCAGAGTAATGATCGTAGTGATATAGTTCACAGCTCCCATGGTAGAAGATACCCCTAATAAGAAGAGAGAAATCGTCCAAAGAGTTTGACCAAGACCTTGCTGCCCTAGAGTGGTCGAAAGAGTTGGATAAGATGTCCATCCCCCTGCAGCTGCTCCAAGTGGTAAGCATAGTGAAACAAGAAGAATAATCCCTGAAGCCATCTGAAACCAAAATGAGAGCATATTCAAAGTTGGGAAAATCATATCACGGGCCCCAATCAGGAGCGGGATACAGAAGTTACCAAAGGCCCCAATAAGAATCGGAGTAATGGCATAGAAAATCATAATAGTTCCATGCATAGTAAAAAGCATGGCGTAGGTATCAGGCGGAATCACCCCACCAGTGTGCGGGAACATAAGCCCACCAATGATTGGAAATGGTTCTCCAGGAAAAGCAAGGGCCCAACGAATCATCAGGGCCATTAATCCCCCTACTAAAAGGAAGAAGATACCAAACCACAGAAACTGCTTACCAATGACTTTGTGGTCGTATGAGACGATGTACTTTGACCAAAATGTTTTTGGTTCATCGTGAATATGTTGTTCTACGAAGGCCATGATTATTTACTCCCCCATGCCCAACCCCATCTGAGATCTGGATTCTCAGTATCGTTGGTGGCAATGGCAATTTCTTCTTGTTCGTTTAACCAGCTAGCGTAATCCTCTTCAGAGAGAACTGTTAGATGAGCTTTCATAAGATAGTGGTGAATACCACACATTTCCGCACAAGCGATTTCATACTTACCGATTTTGTTTGTATCAAACCAAAGCTTAGCGAATCTTCCCGGAATAGCATCTGCCTTTAGGCGTACGTTCGGAAGAAAGAATGAGTGGATCACATCTTTAGATGTCATTTGAATCATGACCTTCTTTCCAACAGGGATAACCATATCATTGAGAAGAACTACATCATCATCCGTATTGAACTCTCCATCGCGGCCAGCATAACGAAAGTTCCAGGCCCACTGTTGAGCATAGACTTGGACCTTGATGAGATCATCGCTGTCCTCAGGGAAGTTCCAAATCACTTCTCTGATATCACGGCTCGATACCTTGGTGATCACCATATCCACTGAAAGGAATACAGCTAATCCGATAAAAGCCGTAATGAGGAGATGCTTTTTCTCGTTACCGTGAGTGTAGTAAGCCTTCTTATGTCTCTTATGAGAATAGACGAAAGCAAAGCCGAAAAGACCAATGCAGACTAAGGCAAACCAGAAAAGGTTAACGTAGGTGGTGTAGTTAAAAAGCCACGTGATTAAATGGCCGGTGGAAGAGATATCTTCAGGAGGGAGCATTCTTTCCCATAAGCTGTAGGTCTTGCTTGCAGTATCTGCAACACTTTCAGCTTGGGCGAGAATTCCTTGAAGACGTTCGACTAATGAAAAGTTCATCTCACAACATCCCGTGATTAAAAATTAATAAACATAATGGAAAAGATGATATAGATCATAGCGATCGTAACTTACTTTTTTAGGATCATCTACATAAAATCTAGAAAATCATCTAAGAACTAAGAGGCTACCTAACTGAAGAGGAAGATATAAAAGGGTAAGCCAAAAATATCCTCTGGCCCAACTGCGTAACTTAATTTCATCTAAAGATTTTGGACCGATCGTAGCCCACCCTGTCAGGCAAAGACTCAAGACTAAGGTGCTGAAATAATAACCCTCACCCCTCCATCCCCAGAACCAAGGAAGAAGAGCAAATAAAGAAATTATTAATGAATAAAGAAAAATATTATATTTTAAGAAAGTCGTGGAATGAGTTTGAGCAAAAGTTTTAAAACGAGCAGTGGTGTACTCCTCTTTTCGATAAAGACTGATGGCCATGAAATGAGGGATCTGCCACAGGAAGAGAACTCCAAAAAGATAAAGACCAATTCCTGATAAAGAGTTTGTTACACAAGTCCAGCCCATCAGAGTCGGAAGGGCCCCGGGAAGAGATCCCACATAAAGAGCATAGGGACTGGTTTGCTTCATTGGAGTATAGAGGTAGATATAAGAGAGGGCCGCCAGTAACCCCAGTGCCGCCGTGAGGATATTTGAAAAGATAACAAGTAAGACAGTTCCCATAATGATGAGCCCCCACCCCCAGTTAAAGGCCACATGAGGTTTCAGTCTCTGACTTGGTAATGGTCTATTCCGGGTTCGCTCCATATGCCTATCTTCTTCACGCTCAAGATAAGAGTTCAAAG
>DATGND010000338.1:0-7188 GCA_035306925.1 Bacteriovoracaceae bacterium
TTTATTCTGAGAATGAACTTCATCTTCTATAGCATGAAACCTTTTGAGGAATTTTAAATTAGCCTTCTTCAGTGCTTGTTCCGGATCTATCTCTAGGTGTCGGGATAATTGAGCAATACTGAATAAAAGATCTCCGATTTCTTCTTCAACACTTTCTTTATTGTATTGACCGCTTGGTGAAAGTTCAGCTTTGACTTCTTGCCACTCTTCCTCAACCTTGCCCATCACTTGCTGATAGTTTTCCCAGTCAAATTTTACGGAAGTAGATTTTCTTCCAATGTTAAAGCTAGAAGTAAGAGCAGGGGCATAGATAAGTTTGTGTGGGATGGAGTATTTTTTCTTTCCCTTATTTTCTTCATCTTTGATGTCCTGCCAGTTCTCCAGAACTTCTTGAGAGGACAGGTTTTGTTTATTACCGAAAACGTGAGGATGGCGACGTACCATTTTTTCACGAAGAGTTTGGGCCACTGTTTCTAAAGTAAATTTTCCTTCTTTTTTAGCAATAGTGGAGTGAAGTAGCACTTGTAGAAGAATATCTCCAAGTTCTTCATTCATCAGTGGGTAATCTTTTTTCTCTACTGCTTCAATAAATTCATAGGATTCTTCAATGAGGTATTTAAGAAGTGAATCATGGGTTTGTTCTAGGTCCCAAGGGCAACCTGTCTCAGGGTGAAGTAGGGCTTCAATGACGTCGATGAGTTTTTCAAGTTCTGGATAATTCATGTTCAGCTCTCTCTTGCTCTATAGCTCAAAACTAGGATAACATGGGCCATATGAATAGACATCAATTACTTGAGATCGATATTAACAGCACAGTGAAGTTAAGTACCAGTGATCAGAGACAATTAAAGAATTGGCTTAAACGTGCATCTCTCGTGACTGAAAAACTTATCACTGAAGGTCTTATTAAGGGGAAAGGTCCCGAAAAAATTCGTATCTCTCTTTTGTTATGTGGCGATGCTCGTATTCAAAAAATCAATCGAGAGTTTCGCGGTAAAGATAAAGTAACTGATGTACTCTCATTTCCAAGCGCAGATGATCTGATCAAGACCTGGCCACTGGAGACTTTTGATGGTGAGTTATTCTTAGGGGATCTTGCTATCTGTATGCCTCAGGCCAAGCGTCAGGCAAAAGAATTCAAGATTAGTTTTTGGGATGAGTTTATCCATCTCTTTTTTCATGGTGTTCTCCATCTGTGGGGGTATGACCATGAAAGATCTTTAAGAGATGAAAAGATCATGCAGAAGTGGGAAGATCGCTCTATCGAGCTTCTCTCCCGTTTGTAGCTGCTTCTAATGCTGCTGCTAAATCAAGAATCCCTGGAGATTTAATTTTCCCTTCAAGTTGTTGTGATTTTCTCACACTACCCATGAGTATTTCTTTTATTTCTTCCGGAGTGAACTCTGGAAAATATCCCAGTAGCATTGCTGCGGCTCCGGATACATAAGGAGTCGCCATAGAAGTCCCGGAAGAACTAGAATACTTATTATTCTTAACAGTAGAGAAAATATTATTTCCAGGAGCTGTTAGATGAACGGAGCGTTTACCGATATTGGAAAAGCTAGCAAGGTTACCTTTATTATTAGTGGCTGCGACCGTAATGAGGTTAGGACTATCAAATGAAGCAGGATATTGAGGATTAGAATCAATATCATGCCATCGAAGAGGTCCCATCGAGTTATTTCCGGAAGCTGCAACTACCAACACTCCATACTGCTTCCCAATACTGTTAATGACATCTCTTACAGCGAGCCCTTCTGTTTTAGGTTTACCAAATGAACAGTTAATAACTCGCGCTCCATTCTTAGCAGCATAAAGAAAACTCTCAATAATATTTGAATCAGTCTCATGAGAAGAGTCGGGAACAGAACGAATGGCCATGATCCTAGCATTATGAGCGATGCCTGCAATACCAATACCATTGTTAACTTGAGCAGCAATCGTTCCCGCTACATGGGTACCATGCCAGTGACTTCCCATTGGATCACTGGTGGCCTTTCTGCTAAAACGAGTTCTTACTACAGTATTTATGCCATAGACATCATCAACGTAGCCATTGCCATCGTTATCAATTCCATCTCCAGGAATTTCACCGGGATTTCTCCACATGATATTTTTTAAATCTTCATGATTATAATCCACGCCCGTATCTACCACTGCTACGATAACCTCTTGGGCTTTTCGAGGAGGGAGGTTGCTATAGGCACGACTGACATTCATTCCCCATGGCCCATCAAATGCCCACAGACGGTGGATAAATTCATCATTAAAAGAAACTGAGCTAAGCTCTTTTTGGTTCTTGATATTTTTATCGCTTATCAATTCAGGTAAAGGCCCATGATCATGGATCTGATCTCTTTGGATGTATTCAATCTCCCAGCCAATGACTTCCTCTTCAAGCTCTGAAAGATTATTGGTTTTCACCAGATATAGATCAGGGATAAGAGGGGTGACCTCTTCTATGTGGAGAGATTTACCTAGAGGAATGTCTTTTTTCATCTTTATAAACAGATGATGAGGGTGGTATCCTTGCGCTTTTATTGCAAAACTTATGAGAAAAAAGATTAGCCCGTAAAAACAATGGGTTAACATGGTTTTCATCCTTATTTAATGGATCGGCAGACTACCTTTGGCAAGGACCGGAGAGCAAGGGGTGGCCGTAAATTATTTAGACACTCTGTAATCTCTACTTCATTTGCAGAGGTAAAGCTTGGGGATGATATATTGCGTCATTATAAGTTTGAAATAATGAGTCATAATAGAATATGTGGTTCATTTTTAAAGGCTAAAGTTTGATTAAGTGGAATCGGTTACTAACATTCACCCTATTGTGTCCCTTGGGTCTTGCCCAAGCACAAGAAATTATCACCGGTCACATTGGCGGAATTAGTAATCAAGTCGATGAAAGAGTAGGAGATGTTCCCGGTAATAAATTTATCGGTGAACTTCGTTTTAATTATAAAAAAGATTATACCTCAGTAGGTACAGAGTTAGAGCGTGCTTTTTCTCTTGCCGTTAATGTGAATGATCAGAGTCTTACCCAGTATTCTATTCCAGAAGCTTATGTTGGCGGAAAGCTTTCCAAAAAAGATTATATTCGTTTTGGAAGACAAGTTCTCAACTGGGCGGAAGTGGATAAGGTGTGGGGCTTTGGAAAACTTAATAACCGCATAGGGTTTGATGGCTTTGATCCTGGACAAGAAGGTTTAACTGGCCTTCTTTACGAAAGAAGAAGTTCAAATGGAATGCGCTACCGAGCTTTTCTTTCCGGGATCTATGTTCCTGAGTTAAATCCAAGTCTAGATATTGATAAGAAAGATAAGACCATCACCAGCAGACACCCTTGGGCCGATCCTCCTTCTGCCACTGCTGAAATTGATCCAGGTAACGTCAAACGAATTGCTTATGAAGTTGATTATCCAGAGTATCATGAGGTTATTTATAAATACACTGTTGGGGCCAGTCTTGGATATGAATCCAAACATTGGGTGTGGGATGGTTTTATTATCAGAAAACCAGAGAACAGATTTACCCCAGAAGCTCATGTATCTCTAAACTCAGTAGACGATTTGATTGAAGCCCAGGTTAAGCCTCACTTTCACCATCACGACGTTTATGGCTCAACACTCAAATACCGAAACCTAGATTTGGAAATGTACATATCTGGTATTGCAGTTCGACCGCTTCATTATCCGGAAGGGGATAGAGATGCTTTCCGTGCTACAAAAATTAAGTCCGAGAAGATGAGAGAAGACTATCTGGGTGGAGGAATTTCCAGAGTTAATGATATTTATAGCATAGGTTTTAACTATGTTGCCCGACTTTCTCCTTATGATAGAGACGCGGAAACCTTAACAGAGGATCCTCGTTGGAATCAGGCCATTAATATTTTTGCGGTTAGAAATTTCTGGGGACAAAAACTATCACTCAGAACTGATCTCAAATTCGACATGATGACAACTGATAGACTTTTTATGTTTGAGGCTCTTTATAAAGCAACCAAGCATCTGCATCTATCAGCAGGAGTAAAACTTATTGGAACGCCAGGTGATGGAGATTCCTACTGGTCCCCTTATACGAATAATGACTCCATATATGGAGGGTTAAGATATGCTTTCTAGGTTTAAAAATATTAAGAGGGCATTTGTTCTTTCTAGTTTTATCGCTATTACTGGTTGTGGTGACTTATTAAAAAGCGAAGTTAAGAAAAAAGAGCTTGAGACAACCCAGTTCTCAGTTTCTTGTCAGCTAAGTGTCACTGAATTTACTAAAATTCTCGATAAAAACATCAGCTCTCAAATCTATTGCTTAAAAGATAATCTTTATTTGTTTTTAAGGGCCGTTAAATCCAGTAAGCCGGGATATCTTGGAAGAGTAGAGCTAGAAAACTATCTTTTAAAAAATCGCTCTGACTTTTCTCCTGAGTTAGTTAAAGCTTTGAAGGCCGTTTTTGATCTTAACTCTCTGATCACTGGTGAAAGCCCCGATTACATTTCCCAACAAAATATTGATGCACTCATTGATTTTGCTCTGACTTTTAATGAAGAAGCTGCTCTGAATATCGGTCCGATTTTTCAAAGTAAGGCTTCGGTATCTTATATCCTTCACCAGAATCACAGAGATAGAATTTCCGCTTCCACTAAAACGATTATGATGGCACTTAGAAAAGTGTTTGAACCAAATAGAAGAGGGGAAATTCATCAGTTAAATATTTCTGAGTTACTGGATCAATTCTCTACCGATGAAACAAGAGATGAAATAAACGAAATAAGAGAGTTCTTGTTCGCTAAAAAAATTCTTCTAGGTGGCGAGCGTGAGATCATTACTCATAAAGAAGTGGAGAAGTTTATTCTCAATCTTGATAAGTTACTTCTCATTGTTCTAGATGTTGTTCGTTATCCTTACGTAAAGCTTAATCAGGAAAACATTCTTCAGCTTCTTCGTCGAGATGTTCAGGATTTAACAGATATTCTTTTTGATCCTGATCTGGGGAACCGTGACGATGAGTTGATGTTGGAAATTGACCGTGTTTTCAAATTAGTTAATAAGTATATTGATAACATTAATGCCTATGACTTTCAGAATATTGCTCTGGAAGTTAAGCAACTTCTCATGGGTGGTAATAGAGAGACGATCACTGGGCGAGATTTAAAAGAGCTTGCTAATCATGCAAACACTGTCTTGAAAATGGGAACAGTGTTTCATCGTATTTATAAGCGCTTTGAAATTGACCTTGAAAATCCAAGACCTATTACTATTGATTTTGATGAATATCGCCACTCTTATCCAGAACATCAAAAAGAACTGGCGGATTTTGAAAGAATTGTAAAAAGCTATCGTTTCTTTAAAGGTGAATTCATCTCTCCTTACTATCAGCATGGTTTCAAACGAAATGCTGATGGGGTTGTTGAAGTTGCTCTTTTTGAATATGCCCTCAAGATCCTTATCGGTGCCTATGGTTCTCCAAGTCCTAATCCTGGAACTGTGGGAGGTTATTCCATTAATAATGAGCAAATGAAAGCGCTGGTAAAAAAGTTTGAACCAGATCTGGTAAAAATGGGTCTTATTCAAGAAGGTCGAGGGGAGAGTACAGGGAATACCATTTCACTTCTGGGAACACTTTTTCAGTATCAGTCTGATAATAACAAAGTGATGGATGTTAACGAGGCCACTGAATTTGCTCTCGCCCTTTTCTCCGGTCTTTCAATGGCCAGCGAACTTCACAAAGATCTGATGAAGGTATGTCCAGTGGATCAGTATGATCGTTTGGATCCTGTTTGTATGAAGGAGAATTACTTCCCACGTTTTTGTAGTAAGTATTATCGCTACTATCCAAAAATGTTCGAAGAGTTCGGAGCGCAAAACTGTGAGGAGTTTGTTAATAGCAAAGCTTCGTCTGAGTATCTTGAACAGACTATTAAGGCCGCAAGAAATTGTAACTTCTATACTGATGGAGACAAGGAAGAGATTCCATACTCTGAATCAGATATGATGCTCATCATTACTGCAATGGCCCACGTAGAAACAACAGTCTTACGTTGGGATAAAAATGAGAACAACATTCTGGATCCAAGTGAAGTGGATGCGGGATATGCCATCTATGAGTCTGCTATTGACGGTTTCCTTGATGATTATCCTTCCATCGTGAGAAAGTTTAAAAAACAGATTTATCTTTATCTGATCAAATATGAAGAAATCCCAGCGGTGGATTCAGTTTCAAGTGCCTGGAGACTAGTAAGATTTCTTGGAAGCCTTAGAAAGGCTACTCCAGCAAAACGAAAAACCATCTCTTCAATCTTAAGAGTTATTGGAGAACAAAGTGATAAAACCGCTACTGGACCAAAGTTTGATTGTAATACCCTAAGAAATCCTCAATAAATTGAATCTTAGCTCCTTGTAAGGGTTTTCCTTTGAGCAATCTTTTGCTAAAGTGAAAGTCCTTACAAGGGCTTAAAGTCATGGACAATTCACTTCAATTAAAACTCGATGAATATCGCTCATCAATGGATGAGCTACAAGATAATCTCCAAACCATATGGAGGTCGCTTTGACATTGAGCGCAAAAAGGCTCGACTAAAAGAGATTTCTGAACTAGAAGCCTTAGACGGTTTTTGGAATGATTCTGAAAACGCTTCAAAGATCCAAAAAGAAAAATCAGTTTTAGAAGATATCGTAGAGAAATGCTCCTACGTTCGTACTCTTGCTGATGACTTTGAAGTTCTTTGCGAGATGGCCGATGAAGGAGACGAAGCTTCTCTGGAAGAAGCTGTTGAACTTTATCCAAAGTTTGAAACAGCATTAGGGGATCTGGAAAAGAAAGCGCTCCTCTCAGGAGAGTATGATGTTAACAACGCCATTGTTACCATCAATGCGGGAGCAGGAGGAACAGAGTCCTGTGATTGGGCCAGCATGCTTCATCGAATGATTACTCGTTGGTGTGAACATCATAAATTCAAAGTTGTGACAACTGATGTGCAGTATGGAGAGTCTGCAGGTATCAAGTCAGCGACAATGATGGTCACTGGTAACTTTGCTTATGGGCAGTTAAAGTCAGAGATTGGAGTTCATCGCCTTGTTCGTATTTCTCCTTTTGATTCTAATGCCCGCAGACATACATCATTTGCGTCGGTCTTTGTTTCTCCAGAAGTTGATGATTCGATTAATATCGAAATTCAAGATAAGGATCTT
>DATGND010000339.1:0-3444 GCA_035306925.1 Bacteriovoracaceae bacterium
GCCAGATTTTCCCCATAAGCAAAACTCACCTCAACCAATAATCCCGGACAAGTGATATTCACCTCGGAAATAGAATCATTTAGAATGTCGAAGGCTACCCAGTCGACACCGTATTCAACGAGTTCTTTAGCAATTTTTTCAGCTCGTCCGCGAGCAAGTTCACTTAATTCGTATTTATAAAAGCGAGCTCCCTGAGCGATATTTGAGAGGAATTCACCCTTTTGAGGGACTTTTAGGATTGAACCTAGCTCAATACCTTTAAAGTAAATACTCCTTACCTCGCCCTGATAAACCTCATTGATAAAAGGCTGCAGGATAACAGGCCCCCCTAGTTCTTTCACTTTATCTTTAAAGCGTGAGCGCCAGTCGGAAAGCTTTTCAACACCAATCCCAGAGAAAAGATCTAAAGGCTTGAGAATGAAATGCTCCACATCTCCGAGCTTTTCTACGAACTCTGCGGCAAGCTCTTCATTGGTTCCCACAAAGCTCGGAACGGCACCTTCTTGTCGATAGGCATAAAGCTTTTCATTGAACTGCATAATACCTCGAGGAGCATTCATCACTTTAATCCCATAAGCATGGAAGTGATCAAGCATCCACAGGATCCGAAGGTATTTAGAATCAAAAGGAGGATCAAGTCGCATATGAAGAATGTCATCATGATGGAGGGCCACTACCTTCCCTTCCGTCAGCTCGAACTTTTCAAGATAAATTCCATCCTCTCTAAAAGAACCTTCAAAGTCATAAACTTTAAGATGAGGTTTAGTGATATTTTGAAGAGAGAAGTCTTTTTCAAAGACCATATAAGTTTCAATTCCTCTTGCCTTCAAGGAGAGAGCAAGCATTAAGGAAGAATCTTTCTTAATGTTGAGATTTTCCAGAGGATCAATCAGAAGAATGTGTTTCATTTTTAACCTTTGCTCTTAGATATTCGGTGAAGCTATCAGCTTTTTCTTTTTTAAATACTTTATACTCATCAATTAACCATTGATAGAAATCATCAAAGGATAGTTTCAATTGTTTTTGAAGATCAGAAATAAGATCCTGCTCTTCTTCATAGGTCAGAAAAGCTGCAAAGCGGGCCTGATTCCATGATGATTCACTCATGCAGTCTCTTCTTGAAATACCTCGCTCATCACAAAATAACCTTAACTGCGGGAGAAAGATTTCATTAACAAAGTTTTGAGTGATCTCATCTGCTTTCTCATTGGTCAAATGGGTTGAGAGTTTCTCAAACTCATCCTGAAGGATGTGAATCATATCCACAATTTTTTGTGAAACAAGTTTGTCATGTCCTAAGGACTTTTCATACTCTTCAAGACGTGGATCATTTTTAAAATAGATTCGAACTAATTCTTTCCCAAAGTAATTAGCAAGATTCTCATTCAAATCAACGTCATTTTTAATGAAGAAGATTGTATGAAAAAGTTCATGAAAAATAAGCTCTGCTAGATCTAAGTCAGAATAGTAAAAGAAAGAAGAAAGAATACGATCTTCAAAATAGCCCAGAGTTGAATAGGCATAAACTGGTCTTAGATAAACACTAAAGCCTTTTTTCTCCAGCCTTTTACTATAATTAATTGCACTCGCCTTATTGAAAAAACCGATATAAGGGAATTCTCCGAAGAAAGGAAAAGAAAACTTATGAGATTCAATTTTAGTCTTGGGTGAAGCAATTAAAAGATAAGTAACTGCTTCTTGGTCCAGAATACTTGTCTTGGAATAAATACCCGTCTCTTTCTTATCAAAGTACTTATAGAAGAACTTTTTATACTCCTGGATCAGAGTTATCTTTCTTTTGATTTCCGCATCCACATTGGGATCGGCCAATACTTTCTCATTCTCCACCCCTTTCCATTGAAGCTTTAACTGAGAGAACCCTTGTTCCGTCAGGTAGCTTAATTGAGAGCAGGATACAAGTAGTAGGAGGAGAAAAGGTTGAAAGTATTTCATTGAGCTAATGATGCCCATTATCTACTTTTTTGTAAATTCACAAAGATCATGACACTCACAAGAATAAGAGTCACCAAGCTCTTAATGGCCACATGAATAGGAACACCAAGCCAGATATAGATGAGAGAGCCTATTATCATGCTGGAACATAGTATTTTAGCTTTGGTGCGAATAACTCTTCGCTTATTCCAGTCTTCCAATGCTGCTCCGGCCAAGGGGAGCTCCAATAACCAAGCATGAAACTTAGGTGATGATTTAGAAAAAAGGTAAGCAGAAAGAAGAAGAAAAGGCGTTGTTGGGAGAACCGGCAAAAATGCTCCTATTACTCCCAAACCGAAAAAAAACCAGGCAAAGATGAAGAGCACTGGCTTCACAGTTTTCTTCCGTAATCCTTGACCAGTCTTCCCTGAGTAGAAAGTGCTGTTGCAGAAATAATCTCAACATCTACCCAATGCCATTGGTAATTACTCTCAGGTGTTTCTGGTTCAAAGTGAACGATTCTTGAACATGATGTTCTTCCCATCCACTTCGTAATACCTTTATTGATACCCTTCTCTTCAACAAGTACACGATAGGTTTTACCTACCATACCCTGCCTGATTTTCTCTTGAATTCCCAGCTGCTTGGCCTGAATTTCACGCAGACGACGCCCTCGGATATCATCAGTCAGAACATCATCCATGCGAGCGGCCTTCGTTCCCTTACGAGCTGAGTAATTATAAGAGTAAATGAAATCAAACTGAGCAAGATCTAAAAGTTTTAGAGTATCCTGATGCTCTTCTTCCGTCTCATTCGGGAATCCCGCAATGATATCACTTGAAATAATAATATCAGGGTTTGCTTTGCGCATTTTCTCCAGCAGACCCAGGTAGTGTTCGATGGTGTATTCACGAAGCATACGCTGAAGAACAGTATTGGAACCAGACTGCACTGGAAGGTGAAGATGATTGGCGAGTTTCTTTGCCGTTCTATGAACGTCAACAAGTTCATCTGTCACATCATAAGGGTGAGAAGTGGTATAGCGAATGAGTTCAAGACCATTGATCTGATCAAGTTCAGTAATGAGACCTGCAAGAGACTCTCCGTTATCTTTTCCAAAAGAGTTCACATTCTGACCAAGAAGCATCACCTCTTGAATTCCAGAGTACTCCACCAGACGGCGAACATCCTTCACAATCTCTTCCTGACGACGAGACTTTTCACGTCCTCTGGTAAAAGGAACAATACAGTATGAGCAGAACTTATCACAACCTTTGATGATATTAACAAAGGCCTGTGGAGTTCCTTGAGTAATTTTAGTTTCAATGGAGTAGTTATCGGAACGATCCCATGAGGTCACAGAAAACTTTTTCTCTCCAGCATAAGCGCGATAAACCATCTCACCGATGTTATCAATCACATCCGTTCCGAAAGCAAAGTCCAGCTGCTTATATTTTTTGACCAGTTCTTTTCCTTCAGTCTGAGCAATACAGCCACCGGCCGCTACGATAA
>DATGND010000340.1:0-8045 GCA_035306925.1 Bacteriovoracaceae bacterium
TCTTCAAAGGGTTATTCAACGTGCAGCCATTCATATTCAAAGCTCTGGTAAAAAATCCATCCAGGCCATTAACTTATTGGTCGCTATGTTTAGTGAAAAAGAATCTCATGCCACTTACTTCCTGGAACGTCAGGGAGTGAGACGTATTGATATTGTGGAAAAAATTTCTCATGGCCGAGACAGACCAGTGAATGCTCAAAGTGAAGAAGGGTATGAGACAGATATCTCTGGTGGGGATACTTTTCGACGTGAAGATAAGTATGAAAAAGCCTTGAGTGACTTTACCACTAACTTAAACGAGCTTGCCCGGGCGGGAAAAATTGATCCAATCATCGGTCGTGAAGATGAAATTCAAAGAATTATTCAAATTCTTTGCCGTAGAAGAAAGAATAATCCAATTCTTGTGGGGGACTCAGGAGTTGGTAAGACCGCTATTGCTGAAGGATTAGCTAAATCCATCGTGGAAAAGAAAGTTCCTGATGTTCTGGCCAATACGACAGTTTATTCTTTAGATATGGCCTCTCTTCTTGCAGGAACAAAATTCCGCGGGGATTTTGAGGAAAGACTGAAATTAGTTCTTCAAGCACTGGAGAAAAAGAACGAAACTGCCGGATCCATCCTTTTTATCGATGAAATCCATACCATTATCGGTGCAGGTGCCACTAGTGGTGGAAGCCTTGATGCTTCCAACCTATTAAAGCCGGCCCTCTCTCGCGGTTTGATTCGTTGTATGGGTTCAACAACCTTTGAAGAATACCGCAAATACTTTGAGAAAGATCAGGCCCTCAATCGTAGGTTCCAAAAAGTGGATGTTCTTGAACCAAGTGTTGATGATGCTATTAAGATCGTTCAAGGTCTTAAGCCTAAGTTTGAGGAACACCATAAGGTGAGCTATCCGGATGAAGTGATTGCAGCCGTGGTTTCTTTAGCTTCTAAGCATATTGCTGAAAGAAAGCTTCCGGATAAGGCGATCGATGTGATCGATGAAGTGGGTTCTTATATTAGATTGTCTCCTGACCGTGAAGAAGGAGCAGTGGTGACGATGGAAGATATTGAGCGAGTTATTGCTCAAATTGCCCGCATTCCACAGAAATCGATCTCTACTAATGAAAAAGAAAAGTTAAAGAATCTTGAGCGAGATCTTAAGATGATGATCTACGGTCAGGATGCGGCGGTGGAAAAGGTTGCTAATTCCTTGATCCTTTCACGATCAGGTCTTGGGCATCAGAACCGTCCAATCGCAAGTTTTCTTTTTGTTGGACCGACAGGTGTTGGGAAAACTGAACTTGCAAAACAGCTGGCCCATATCATGGGGATTAACTTCGTACGAATTGATATGTCTGAATTTATGGAGAAGCACACTGTTTCTAAATTAATTGGAGCTCCTCCAGGTTACGTAGGATTTGAAGAAGGTGGTATTCTAACAGATGCTATCCATAAAAATCCTTATTCAGTGCTGCTACTTGATGAGATTGAGAAAGCTCACTCAGAAGTTTTCAACATTCTTCTTCAGGTCATGGATAATGGAGCACTCACTGATTCCAATGGCAGAACTTCAGACTTTAGAAACGTCATCTTAATTATGACATCAAATGTTGGCGCTAAAGAGATGGAGAGTGGTGCAATTGGCCTTGCTGGTTCAGCTAAAGGGGAAATAAATTCCTCCAAACGAGACCAGGCATTGAAGAACCTTTTCACCCCTGAATTCCGCAACAGACTTGATGCCATCATTTCGTTCAATAAGCTTGCTCTTAATAATATTGAGAAGGTTGTGAACAAATTCTTAATGGAGCTTGAGAACCAATTGAACGATAAAAAAGTAGAGCTGGAAGTAACTTCTGCTGCGAAAGAGTGGTTAGGTCGCAAAGGTTATGATGAAAAGCTCGGTGCACGTCCAATCTCTCGTATAATAGATGAAAAGATCAAGCGTCCACTTGCTAATGAAATCCTTTTTGGAAGATTAGAAAATGGTGGTCACGTGTTGATTGATGTGAAGAACGACGAGTTGGATTTTACTTTTTCCTAAACTTATTTTTTCAATAAGCCGATCTCATGTGTGAACTTAAAAAATGATTCATGCATGAGATTTTTTTTCAAAAACTTCTCGCACGAATCAGTCCGTTTCAATGAGCTTGAACAAAATTGTGTTTTTTTGTTTGCGTTAAGTTGAAAATGTGATTAAGCTAAAATTAAGAAAGGTCAATATTATTTAACCAACTATTTCCTGGGAGGAAATTATGGCTAAGAAAGCAACAAAAAAAGCAGCTGCTAAAAAAGCTCCTGCTAAAAAAACAGCTGCTAAAAAAGTAGCTAAGAAAGCTACAAAGAAAGTAGCGAAGAAAGCTACGAAAAAAGTAGCAAAGAAAGCTACAGCTAAAAAAGCTACAGCTAAAAAAGCTACAGCTAAGAAAGCTACGAAAAAAGTAGCAAAGAAAGCTACAGCTAAAAAAGCTACAGCTAAGAAAGCTACGAAAAAAGTAGCAAAGAAAGCTACAGCTAAGAAAGCTACAAAAAAAGTAGCAAAGAAAGCTACAGCTAAAAAAGCTACTAAAAAAGCTGCTAAGAAGTAATCTTTCTTAAAAAAGCCCTCGTTAAGAGGGCTTTTTTTTGCCTAATTTTTTCAAATACCTTTTTTTCCCTGACCAATTCCTGTAAATATGGCCCTATGAAATACTTAAATCAGCTTTTCTTTAAAGGCCTCATTGTCGTTCTACCGATTTCCCTTACTTTCTACATCCTGTTCTTAATCAGTGTGCGGATGGAAACTTTTTTTGGAAATCTCTTAGCGCGGATTGTAGGAAAGGAACTTTATGTTCCTGGCCTTGGGATACTGGCCACTATTGGAGTTGTTCTTCTAGTAGGGTTTCTTGTGAACAACTATTTCACGGGAAGAATTTTCCACTGGTTCAACTCACTAATGGAGAGAGTTCCTCTTATTAAGATTATCTATAATCCTCTAAAGGATTTAATGGCCCTCATACCAGGTGGTAGTAATGGAAAAGAAAACCAGCGAGTCGTCTTAGTTCCATTACCAGGTCTTGGTGTGAAAACTTTGGGACTAGTCACTAGAGAAGAGTTGGAAGAGCTTCAGAACAAAAATGATATTACTGTTTATATCCCATTAAGTTATATGTTGGGTGGACTTACTATAATTGTTCCGCGGGATCAGGTTGAGAAAGTAGATATGCAGGTCGATCAGGCCCTAAAGCTTGCAGTGACTGCATGGATTAAGGCCCCACCTAAAAATTAGTTCATGGAATTTAAGTATTCGGAGAGATCGCTAATGATTTCTTTAGAAACCTTAAACTCTCGATAGCTAACACCTGAAAGATTGAGGATTTTCTTAGCGATTTTATTCTCAATTGTGCCGTTGTATTTGTCTGAGAGGTAGATGACTTCCTTGACTTTTACGGTGGCCAGCATCTTTGCGCATTCGTGACATGGAAAAAGAGTTACATAACAGCGAGAGTTTTCCAAACTGGCCTTGGCATGCAATATAGCATTGGCCTCAGAGTGAACCACGTAGGCATACTTTTGTTGATCAAGAGGAACTGACTTATCATTTCCCCAAGGAAGTTTTGACTCGTTGATACCTGCGATTAATCCGTTATACCCCATAGAAAGCTGATGGTTATTATCGTCTACAAAAACGCAGCCAACTTTAGTGTTGGGATCTTTGGAGCGAAAAGAAGCCATCATGGCCTGAAGCATGAAGTATTCATCCCAATTGATTTGGGCCTTGACTGGCACAAAGTTTATTAATGGGTTCATATGTAAAACCTTTAAAGAAGCAGATTTAACTCAACATTTTAGGATGTTCGCAGTATCTTTGAAGGGTCAAAAACTGTCAATCAAGGTGAGAAGAATGAAATACGAAATCCCACGCGAATCTTTTAAGCAACGTCTTGAAAATAGATTAAATTTTGTTTTTGTAGACCTTCAGGCCGGAAGCTCTGCCAATTTTGAAAATGTTGAAAAAATGAACTACGGGCCATCTTTTAAGGATGAATTTTCAGCAAAATATCCAAATAAGGCCCAAAACGTTATCCTTTATAGTCTTGGAGGAGATGATTTTCCTGCAAAGGCTGCTCAGGATCTAGCGGAAGCTGGATACCACTTCGTTTATTACTATAACGGAACTCCGGAAGATTCGATTTTAGATAAAGGTCTTAACTAATAAAAAAAGCCCCTCTTAAGAGGGGCTTTTTTTAATTAATAGCGTAAAAATCGACATTGAGCTTCGGCCCAACCATTCACAAAAAATAATCCAGGAATATTTGAAAAAACATTGGCATATCTTACTTGTCCCATAGGAACTATATCTCGAATATGGGCCGTAACAACTTGCCCGTTATTCAAACGTCCATAGGCCACGGCCATACATTCAACTGGCTCATAAAAAGGATTTGAAACGACAGCACTTACAATATGAGGTTGTAAGCGAACCTGTGCACTAACTGGAAAAAAATATTGAGCAAACGCGGAAGTTGATAGTAGTAAAAAACACGCTACAAGAAGTGATTTCATGGATAACTCCTTAAAAAGAATTCAAGAAGCTTTTAAAACGAGACTGTTTGCAGGTCAACACAGTGAGAAGATTTAACAAGGTTAAATGACATAATTTGTGGTACAAGGTAAAAGCTTTAAAAATTAAGACTTTAGTATGGAGAACGGAATGAACATACCATCACATTTTCCTGAAAATCCCAAGCACCTTTGGTCCTATTTTCATCAACTTACACAACTTCCACGACCATCAAAAAATGAAGGAAAGGTTAGAGAGTTTATCGTGAGCGAAGCTTCGCGCTTAGGCTATAAAACCCATGTAGATGGAGTGGGAAACGTTATCGTTTATATCCCTGCAACTCCGGGATATGAAAATCACGAAACAGTTATCATTCAAAACCATATGGATATGGTGACTGATGCTCTTCCATCCAGAAAAATCAATTTCAATACAGACCCGATTATTACTCAAAGAGACGGGGATTGGATTAAGGCCGATGGAACAACTCTTGGTGCCGATAATGGAATCGGTTGTGCTGCAGCCTTGGCCGTCATGCTTGAAAAAGATATTGCTCATCCGCCATTAGAATTACTTTTCACTATTGATGAAGAAACTGGACTCCATGGAGCATGGGGTGTTGAAGCGGATAAGCTTCAAGGGAAAAAGCTTCTCAATCTAGATACTGAAGAGTGGGGAAGTTTCTACATTGGTTGTGCAGGTGGAATCGATTATGAATTCACAAAATCTGTGGAACTTGTGCCTGCTCAACTAAAAGGAAAAAACTACAAGCTTACAGTTGGAGGCCTTGTTGGAGGTCACTCTGGGGTAGATATTCATGAACAAAGAGGTAATGCCATTAAGTTTTTAATGGAATGGCTCTCGGGTCTTGAAAAGTTTGAATTAAGAGAGTGGAGGGGTGGTAAGGCCCACAATATTATTCCTAGAGATGCTTTTGCACTAGTTCGTCTTGAGAATAAAGAAGAAGCCCTAAAAGTAGGGGAAGAAGTCAAAACTCGCTGGCTTAACTTCCTTCCTGAGAATGATAGAAATCTTTTTGTGACGGTTGAAGAAAGTGATGATGACTTTAATGAAGTCTTAAAAGATGAGGATGCTCAAAAACTGATTAGTTTTATGCTTGCTTTCCCTCATGGCGCACACAAAATGGATTTAGCTACCGGAAGAACACTTGTTTCTCTATCTAACAACATGGCCACCAGTCTTTTAGTAAGGGGGCAGTTCTACTTACAATCATCACTTCGTTTCTTTGATCGTGGAGAGTGTGTAACTTTGGAAAAACAAATTCAGTCCCTGGCCCATGGTTTTGATCTCAAATTTTCAAAAAACGGTGAATATCCAAGCTGGAAGCCTGTGAAAGAAAATAAACTCTTAAAAATGGCTACCGATTGTTATGAAAAACTTTATCAATCTCCGGCCAATGTAACTGCGATTCATGCAGGACTTGAGTGTGGGATTTTAAGAGATAAGATCGGTCCAATAGACGCTATTTCTTTTGGTCCAACAATTACTGGAGCTCATTCTCCGGATGAACGAGTTCACGTTCCATCTGTAGAAAAATTCTGGTATCTTTTTATAGAAATTTTAAAATCACTCTAATTTAGGAGGACTTCGATGTCTTATGAAGTGTACAACATTATTCACTTAACCTCGATCATGATTCTTTTTACGAGTCTTGCTATAACTTTTTTTGGACTTAACTCTAAGCTCATTAAAATTTTCACGGGTATTGCGACTCTTTTCACTCTCGTAGGTGGAATGGGGTTAATGGCAAGATTGGGAATTGGTCATACTGAAGGTTGGCCTATGTGGATTAAAGTTAAGATGGCCATCTGGTTTATCATCGGAATTGGTGGAGCGATAGTGGCCCGTCGTTTTCCAAAGTTTGGTAGACCTGCATACTTTGTTAGTATGGTTCTTTTTATCATTGCAGCGTCAGCGGCAACTTATAAATTCTAATCTTATTAAGGCAGCTTTAAGCTGCCTTTTCTCTTTTCAATCTCTATTAGTCATTCCACAATAAGGTATGGCTTTGATTCATGGACTATTACAGTTATATATTTACATAATCATCATCGATGTCATCATGAGCTATTTCCCTCAGATGCGTGGACAGGTTTGGGCCCAAAAATTACATCAAATAGCTGAAGTAAGTCTGCGTCCAGTACGAGAAATGATGCCGGCCAATCTTCCTTTTGATATTTCTCCGATGGTCGTGATTATTGTAATTCAAATTTTAATGTCAGTTTTGTAAGAAGAGGGCATTCATGGATGATATCTCACTCTTATTGAGAGAAACTTATAATCATTTTGATCAGCACTTTGCTTCCAGTTCAACTGAAGAGATTACCGAAGATTCATTTGTTGAAATACCCAATGCAGAAGTTCCTGCTACTCCAGGAATTCTGTACCATATTCAAAAAAATAAAGGTGTTTTCGTTCTGAGACTAATGAAGTCTACAAACTTAAGAAAGGATTACACTCTTGTCACCGATAACCCTGATAATTATCCAAGCCTGCGCCTGATTAATGGAAATGAAGTTATTACTCCTAAGTTTTTTATGATGGAAAACTTCTATCAGGCAGAAGTTATCTGTGATCTGCTACACAATCGTCGTTTTCCTGTTCAGGAAGAATTGATGTGTAATATTTCTGATCCAGGATTTAGCTGGTGGTTAAGACCTCAGAATGGTGGCTTCCAAATTTGTTTTTCCATGTCTTTAGGACTTGATGAAAATTGTATCAAACTAGGACCTTTAGGGGATCAGCAACTAGCGGTTAGAAACTTTCGGAAACTAGAAAACCTGATCACACAAGCAGGTCTAAGTTTAGAAGTGACTAATGAAGTCGGTCGCGTGAGTTTCTCCGATCCTGGAGCTTTTTTATCGGAAGAACTTAAAGACTTATTTGAATTAGGAGTGGTCGGCGAGGGGCTTACTGGGCTTTTCAAGCTACTGGCCAGTCGTCATAAAAATCACCAGGACTTAGAAAGTGCATGGCTTTATTTACAAGAGCTGGCCGGTACGAGAAGGTTTTGGATTCAAGTCCAGTTTGATCTTTCTCAGTGCTGAGTCTGAGAGTATTTCTCTTCATGCTTAGCTGCTAAGTAGCCAGTGATCACCAATTGAGCAAGCATACCCAGCTCTTCTTCATCAGAGATGCCATAGAACTTTTCGATATGCTGGACAAAGAGATCAAGCTCTTCGTCATTGAGATAGCTTTCTGTCAGCTTCATCATATCTTCTGACTCCATCTGATCTAAGCTTTCAAAAAAGTTGTTTAATATCGCTATTTTACTAGTCATTCATGATCCTTGTGAGTTGTTCTATTAGACATTTTACGAAAGTTCTTCTGAATGGAAAGGATAATATAGGTCAGTAAGATTTACCTGATCTTAAGAGATAATTTACTTTTATATAAAAGTTATGTTACATAGGGTTTAGTCGTTTTTTTGGGCCTTGCCCACCCGGATCTTATCAGTCGTCAAGTCTAGGTCTAAGTGGTCACAAGGTATTGTTTTGAG
>DATGND010000341.1:0-8125 GCA_035306925.1 Bacteriovoracaceae bacterium
TTTATGTCGAGTTCCGGAAACTTTAAGGAACTAGACTTTCAAACTGATATTGAGAGATTGAAGTACTACTATAAAACCCGTGGTTACCTCCAAATCAATGTACAAAATCCAGAGGTGACTGTTTCAGAAGATAAGAAGTGGATCTTTATTACTGTAAGACTTAATGAAGGACCTCAGTTCACTGTTAATAATATTTACTTTGACGGTGATCTTGAATTCTCTGATTCAGAAATGACAGAGAAGTTAAAATTAAAACCTGATGATATTTATAACGAAGAAAATCTTCGTCTTGATATTCAAACCCTGACAGAAATGTATCAAGACAAAGGGTATGCTTTTGCTAACGTTCTTCGAACGCTGGAAGTCGTTCCGGGTGAAAACAAAGTTGATGTTATCTTCTCTTTTGAGAAAGGGGTGATCGCATATTTTGGTAAAATCATCATTAAAGGAAATACCAAAACTCGTGATAAGGTGATTCGTCGCGAGCTTCGTATCTATGAAGGCGAGCAGTATTCTGGATCCAAACTGAGAATCTCTAAAGAGCGTGTTAATCGTCTGGGATTCTTCCAGCCAGAGAGTGTGATTTTCAATACGATTACTCGTAAAGGTTCTGATAATGTTCTTGATGTAGAGATTTCTATTAAAGAAAGACCTACGGGGCAGATCTCATTGGGAGCAGGTTATTCGACAGCAACAAAGGCCTTTGTTCAGGCTTCGGTCGCTCAGAACAACTTCAGAGGGTTAGGTCAGAATATTAACCTCAACGTTTCCTATTCCGACTTCCAGCAGATTTATAACCTGGGGTTCACTGAACCATATCTTTTCGACACGCAATGGACAGCGGGAGCGGATTACTATCAAACCGTTTCGTAATTTATTCGTTCTTTTTCTTATAAAAAGCACGGGGGAGATGTTCGAGTAGGTCATCCAATTTTTGAATACACTCGCTTATTCCTTACTTATCGCTATGAAGATAGTGAAGTGAGAGATGTGATTAACACGGCCATTGATGAGAAAGTAGAAAATGGTTCTGCTTCATCAATTCAAGTTTCATTAATTCATGATAAGCGAAATAACATTTTTGAACCAACTGATGGTTACTATGGTTCAACCTCTCTTGAGTACACCGGACTAGGTGGAAGTATGAGATGGGTAAAAGCTGAAGTTGAAGGGCGTTATTATTATCCGGTATGGAAAGATCTCGTCCTGAGATCACGAGTTCAAGCCGCTCAGTTATTTAAAACAACTGAACGAGAAATTCCTCGTATTGAAAAGTTCTCAATGGGTGGTGCCCGCAACATGCGTGGTTTCAATATTGAGGATATTGGTCCGCGTCGTGACGCTCTCAATAGAGATACTAATGAACTGGAGACTTTTAACTTTGGTGGACTTTCTCAGTTCTTGGCAACACTTGAGTTTGAGCATCCTTTAATCAAAGAAGCTGGACTTAAATGGGTAGTCTTTACTGATATTGGTAACGTATGGGAACACGGTCTTGGAAAAGATGGTGATTTCAGAATGAGAGCAGACTATGGTTTCGGCTTCCGCTGGTTCTCGCCAATTGGAGTATTACGATTTGAATTTGGTTTCCCAATCAATCCGCGAGAGGAAGAGGGCGGTAGTCAGTTTCATTTTGATATAGGACAATTATTTTAATAATGCTAAATTAGGGTCTCTAAGGAGAAAAATATGAAATTTGTTTTAGCGATGTTGATCACTGTATTTTCTTTTTCTGCCCTTGCAGACGTTACAGTGGGTTTGATTGATATTCAGCGTGTGATCAATACGATTAAAGAAGGTCAAGCTGTTCAAAAAAGACTAGAGAAGTCTTTCAATGATAAGAAGGCCATCCTAAAGAAAGAAGAAGATAAGATTAAAAAAGCACAGGAAGATTTCAAAAAGCAAAGCATGGTTTTAGCTGAAAATGCTCGTGCTAATAAAGAGCGTGAAATGCAAGAAATGTTCATGGAGCTTCAAAATAAAACAATGCAGTTTCAAAAAGAAATTCAGGAGATGGAGCAAAATTTAAAGAAGCCCATTCTTGATCGTCTTCGTCCTATCATTGAAGAAGCTTCCAAAGCAGCTAATGTTGATTTAACTTTCGAGCTTTCGGCTGCTCCAATTATCTATGCAAAGAATAAGAAAGATATTTCTGATGACGTAATCAAAGCTTACGACAAGAAACATCCAGGGAAATAGGAATGAAGCTCGCTCACTTAAAGCAGTTTGATTCAACACTTGAAATTGTTCATAATCAGTCATGGCCGGAAGAAATTCTGGCCATTTCTTCTTTAGACCGACTCAATGAGCAGAGTGTTGTCTTTATCAAGAATGCTCGTTTTCTCAATAAATTTTTACCATTACTAAATGAGGCCATAGAAAAGAAAATTGGTGTCGTTGTTGATGCTAAGTTCTTTTCTCTTATGAATGCCGAGTCCAAAGAAGCTTTAACTAAGCTTGCTTTTGTTGCTACTTCTGCGAACGTGGCCCTAAGTCTGACTAACTTATCCAAGCCTTTTTACGATGATAAGTTTTCTGATCTCAACTATCAGGTTGATGGACGCCAGATGGGCACAACTTCTGTGGATGCTTCGGCCCGTATCTCTCAAGGCGTTTTTATCGGTGAGCATGTTAGTATCGGAGCCAATGTGGTGATTCATTCAGGGGTTACCATTCTTCCACATGTGGAAATCGCTGAAAATACTGTTATCTATCCGAATGTTACTATCTATCCATTCACTAAGATTGGGAAAAATTGTCGTATTCATTCAGGAGTGGTTATCGGTTCTGATGGCTTTGGTTACACCTTTGATCAAGGGATTCATAAAAAGATTTGGCACATGGGCGGAGTGGAGATTCATGATGATGTTGAAATTGGTTCAAACACCAGTATCGACCAGGGAACTTTTTCTCCAACAGTAATCGGTACAGGTACTCGCATTGATAACCTTGTTCAAATCGCACATAACTGTCGCATCGGTCGTGGTTGCATTCTTTGTGGTCAAGCCGGACTTGCTGGTTCTGTTACTTTAGAAGACTATGTGGTCTTAGATGGCCGTGCTGCTGTTGGACCTGATTCTTTTATCGGAATGGGGTCTCAAATTGCTGGTGGAGCAAAGGTTAATGAAAGTGCAAACTGGCCAGCAGGTTCTAAACTGGGTGGACACCCGGCAAAGGATCTAAAAGAATGGATGCGCGGAGTAGCTTATCTTCGTAAAGTTTCGCTAAAAGAATAAATCAAAACAAGGAGTTTCTAATGCTAATGAATAAAGAAGAGGTCATGAGATTTCTACCTCACCGCGACCCGTTTTTATTTATTGATAGTGTTAAAGAAATCATTCTGCCGGAATCTCTTAAAGGGGAGAAAGGCCCTTTTACTCCAGCACAATTAGTAGGTGGAAAGAGCATCTGTACTTTCAGAGTAGACGATACAGTTAAAGTTCTTGAAGGTCACTTCCCGGGAAATCCTATTCTTCCAGGTGTTGTTCAGGTTGAGATGATGGCCCAGGCCGCATCCTTTCTTTGTATCAATTGCTTAAGTAAGTCAGTAGAAGAATCGAATATTGAAGTTGCTCTGATTTCAATCGATTCAGCACGTTTCAGAAAACCAGTCGTTCCGACAATGGATCTTGAAATTCATTCTGTTTTACAAAAAGTTCGTGGACCTTTCCAAATCTATGAATGCCAATTATTAAACAATGGCGAAGTCATGTCAGAATGCACTGTCATGGCCTCTTTAAAAATAAGTTAAGGAATTTTATGTCGACTTCTGTAATTCACCCAATGGCCTTCGTCCACCCTGAAGCAAAAATTGGGAACAATGTTCAAATCGGACCTTTCTGCGTTATCGGTGCGAATGTTGAAATTGGTGATGATTGTATTTTTCATTCTAACGTTGTGGTTGATGGTCACACAAAAATTGGAAAAGGTAATAAGTTTTTCCAATTTGGTTCTATTGGTGCTCCTCCTCAAGATAATTCTTATAAAGGTGAACCAACGGAAACCATTATTGGGGACAATAACACTTTCCGTGAGTATGTCTCTATTCACCGTGGAACTTTAAAGCAAGACGGAAAAACTATTATTGGTTCTAACTCACTTTTTATGTCCTACTGTCACATAGCTCACGATTGTACTCTAGGGGATAATCTAACTTTCGCTAACTCTGTTCAGCTGGCAGGTCACGTGACTATTGGTGATAGAGTAATTATCGGCGGTAATACAGGTATTTCTCAATTTGTGACTCTTGGTAAGGGAGCCTATATTGGCGGTGGTTCAGGAATCGATCGTGATATTCCTGACTTCTGCACAGCTTTCGGAAACCGCATCCGTTTAAAAGGAATCAATATCATCGGGCTAAAACGCCAGGGATTCTCTAAAGAAGAAGTTTCTGAGGTTGTTGACTTCTACAGAACTATGGAAGCTTCTGCTCTTGCTCCTCGTGCATTTGTTACTCATGAGGAATACATGCAGGAGTATTCTAAGAACCAAGTGATTCAAAAAATTGCAGAGTTCATTAAAAATTCTGAAATTGGTATCGCTCCATTTATGGCGGGCTAATCATGAAGAAGGTGAGAGTTGCCGTATTAGGCTACGGACATTTAGGGAAATGGCATTGTGATAAAGCGGCTGCACATAGTGATGTTGCAGAGTTCGTGGCCATCGTGGAAAAGTTTCCTGCCGGCCAGGAAGCTGCTCGAGCGAAACACCCTGATGTGAAAGTTGTAGGTGATGTCGATGAAGTGATCAATGACATCGATGCTGCAGTGATTGTTACTCCTACTTCTACTCATTTCGAATTGGTTTCAAAACTACTGAAAGCAGGAAAGCATGTTTTCTGTGAAAAGCCTCTTTGTTCCAACGATGAAGAGGCCTATAAGCTTCGTGAAATAGCAGCAGACTCTCAGCTTGTATTACAAGTGGGGCAATCTGAGAGATTTCACCGGGCCTGGGAAATGCTCAAAGAAAACTTCGCTAATCTGAAGGCTCCATACACAGTTAAAATTAACCGTTTCGCTGCTTTTAAGGGCAGAGCAACGGATGTGGATGTGATTCAAGATTTAGGAATTCATGACCTTGATCTGGTAAACTTCTTATTCCCTCATAAAGTAAAATCAATCCAGGCAACTGGTTATAAGATTAGAACTTCTAAATGGGATCACGCTATCGTTGATGTTGAACTTGAAGGTGGGTCTCGTGCCTATGTGACAGTGGGACGCAATGGTGTGAAAGAAGTAAGAGATCTGGAAGTGATGTCTGCAGAAGGTTGCATTTACGTAGATCTTTTTACCAATAAGATAATGCTAGGTACTTCTTCTCAATATGAGGATGGTACTTTTGTTAAAGAGATAGATTATCCTAAAAGAGATCACCTTATGCTTGAGCACACTCATTTTTATGACTCTATTCTTAATAACAAAAAAGCAGTTGTTACTCTTGAAGATGGGCTACGGGCAGTTCACCTTGTGGACTGTGCTCTAAAGTCGCTGGAAACGAATAGTCGTATCAATGTTAAATTCTAATTCTTGCCTTATCATTGCTGGAGAAAAGTCAGGAGAGGAGCATGCAATGAGCTTCTTTCCTGAACTTCGTCGTCTGTGTCCTGAAACTAAGTTTTTCGGAGTAGGGGGAGACGTCTTAAAAAGTGAAGGTGTTGAACTACTTTATCACTTGAAAGACTTTTCCAGCATGGGCTTTTCCGAAGTGATCGGTAAGATCCCATTCTATAAGAAGGCACTCAAACGAATTGAAGATGAGGTTATTCTTCGAGGAACTAAAACTGCTATTCTGATAGATTTTCAGGGATTCAATATGAGAATTGCCAAGCGACTTAAAAAACTTGGTGTCAATGTTCTCTATTATGTGGCCCCTCAAGCCTGGGCATGGAAGGCCCATCGAGCTAAGGCCTTAAGTGAAAACACTCATACTCTTTTTACCATTCTTCCTTTTGAAAAAGAGTGGTTTATGAGTCGTGGAGTGAAACAAGTAAAGTCCATTCCCCATCCTCTGATGCTTCACTTTAAAGATGAACTTCAGGAAATTCCAGTTAGAGAATATAGAACTTGGGGAGAAAAAATAAAAATTCTTCTTCTCCCTGGAAGTAGAAAGTTTGAAGTGACTTCACTTCTTCCTTCTTTTATTGAAACCATTAATCTTCTTAAAAAAGATTATAAAGTAGAAGTTCACCTGGCCAAAGTGGGGCATCTAGATCAGGGGCTTTATAATTATTTTAAAGATAGTGTTGATGTTTGGTACGAGGATACTGAAATCACCAAGGCCCTAAAAACTGCTCATTTCACCTTAGCGGCTTCAGGAACAGTCACCTTAAGCTGTGGTCTCTTTGAGATGCCGACTATAGTGGCCTATAAAGGGTCTCTTCTTAATGAATTTATTTTTTACAATTTCATTAAGTACAAGGGATTTATCTCCTTAACTAATATTGTTCATGAGCAAGAGGTTTTCCCTGAACTCATTCAGGACCAGGTAGATCCTGCGAAAATGTATGGTATTCTTAAATCCTGGATAGAGAATCAGGAGATTTACCAACATAAGAAAATGCTTCTTAAAGAAACAAAGAAGCTTTTAAGTGGAGAGGATTTCTCTGTTCCTCAATATATGTCACAGGTTATTAATGAAAAGAAATAAGTTATCCACTTCTTTAAAAAATTTTCTTCTGAGTCCTTTGACCTTTACTTGGGAGTGGGTTTACCGTATTCGCCGCTCGCTTTATGAATATGGCATTTTAAAGAAAACAGTCT
Organism: Bacteriovoracaceae bacterium; assembly: GCA_035306925.1. Taxonomy (GTDB): domain Bacteria; phylum Bdellovibrionota; class Bacteriovoracia; order Bacteriovoracales; family Bacteriovoracaceae; genus Peredibacter. The sequence goes on from DATGND010000341.1 coordinate 6,759, forward strand.
TTAAGGTTCCGGTTATTTCTGTTGGAAACCTCTCTTTTGGAGGAACAGGGAAAACGCCTACTATTATCTGGTTAACGGAGTGGTTGATTTCCAAAGGTCTCACTCCTGCGGTTTTAACCAGAGGCTATAAGGGACAACTGGAACATTCTTCTGGACTGTTGAAGTCCGGTCAGAAATTCAGACTTAATCCTTACGATTATGGTGATGAGCCTTTAATGATATCCAATAAGATGAGTAAGGGGGCGGTCATCGTTGGAAAGAAAAGAGCTCATAATCTTTTAAAATATTTTTCTGAAGTTAAACCCGATGTCGTTCTTCTGGATGATGGGTTTCAGCATTTACAAATCTACCGCTCTTTTAATCTCGTTCTGTTTGATGCCACCATGAGTTTGGATAAATACCATGTGGCCCCTCGCGGATACTTAAGAGAAGGTTTTTCCGCCCTTAAAGACGCAGATGCTATTTTAGTTTCCCGCTCAGACATGGTATCGGAGGAGCACCTTGAAGGTCTTCTTAAACTTATTACCGCAAATTTTCACCATCGACCGGCCCTGGCCTTGACTCGTTATGTAGCGGCTGGAGTTTATGATGTTCATGAGCAGTTTTCTTGCACTATAGAAAATTTAAAGGGCATGAGAGTGATTGCGGTGACGGCCATTGCCAACCCAACTTCTTTTTATCATTACCTGGAAGGTTTCGGTGTGGAGATATGCGATCGGATGAGTTTTCCTGATCACTACTTCTTCACCAATGAAGATGTAAATACCTTACTAACTAAGGCAACTCAACATGCGGCCATCATTCTTTGTTCAGAGAAGGATATGGTGAAGATGAAGAGGGTAAGCCTTGACCCGCGTATTCTTTATATCAAAGTTAAAGTTGACTTTATTAGTGGAGAAACGGAACTAATAAATGCATTAAGCAAAGTACTAAACCTTGATTCTGTCGCTCAATAACTTACAATAAGAGGGAACTTCTTATTGAAAGGACGCTCGAGTGAAATTTCTTTTTTTTCTATTTGTTCTTAGTTGCTCTTGGAATCATAAAGATTTCGAGAAATCTTTAAAAAAAGAAGTTCGAGTAGCTGAGCCAGAAGTCAAGGTTGATTCCAGCCTTTTAGAAAAATTTGAAGTTCAAGATGAAGTACCTCCTGCTCCCGCAGAAAAAACTTCATCAACTCCTACGGCGAAGAAAGCTATTCAAAAAACAGTTCAGGATAAAAAAGTAAAGACGGTTACATCTTCTAAGCCTAAGGTTACATCGCCGGACACAGAGAAAAAAGTAGAGAAGAAGGTCAGAAAACCAGAAGACTATCCCAAAGAACTGGAAGTTATTAATAAGAAAGCAAGTGAAGTTTGGAAGCTCTA
>DATGND010000342.1:0-5016 GCA_035306925.1 Bacteriovoracaceae bacterium
AGCTTTAGCAGCGGCTCTCTCTTCCTCATCACGGTACCACTCGTGGTTATCTGAGTTAGAGTGGTTTCCAATTCGTACACAGTTAGCGTGAACAATAACTGGAATTGATTTTTCCTTAGCGTACTCGTAAGCTGAGATCATAGTATTCATTGAATCGAATACATCTTTACCGTCACACTTAACGATTTGAATGTGCTTAAAGCCTTTGAAGTTATCAGCAACGTGCTCGTTAGCAGTCTGGTCGCACTTAGGAACTGAAATACCGTATCCGTTATCTTGGAATACGAATACTACTGGAAGTAATTCACGGTCAGCACCAGTGATTGCTTCGTAAACGTAACCTTCAGAAACAGAAGATTCACCTTGAGAAGAAATCGCTACACCTTTGTGCTTATAAGTTTTCATAGCACGAGCAACACCCACAGCATGAAGTGTGTGGTTACCAGTACAAGAAGAAACGTTATGAATATTCCACTCAGGCTTTGCAAAGTGGTTAGACATGTGACGTCCACCAGAAGCTAGATCTGTAGCTTTTGAAATCCCGTTAAGAATGAGTTCTTCTGCAGTAAGACCAGCAGAAAGTGCTACTTGCATATCACGGTAGTATGGGAACAGGTGATCTGTTTCCTTATTGAAGACCTGACCGATAGCTAATTGAATTCCGTCGTGACCGGCATAAGGAGCGTGGTAAGACCAACCTAGAGCTTGTTTAAGATAGTTGGGAGCACGTTCATCGACCATACGGCCAAGAATAAGAAGATGAAGCCATTTCTTAAGCGTGGCTTTATCAGTTTTTTTAATGTCATGATGTTTGACGACTTTTAAAGTCATAATAATTCTCCATGTTGAACTAGAGCTAACTATTTAAATTTTATGCATTAACTATCATAAGCCGCCACAATCGACAACATCTTGAAACCCCACCAGGGTATAAATTACAGAAAGTCTTAGAATTCACTCACCTAGGAAGGCCACACCCCATTCCTTAAACATATTTTCCCGAATGATCTTCGCTGACGGACGAATATCCTCAGGATTCTGGGTAGGTAAAGGGATAAGAGGCATTTGACTGGCATCTGGGGCTTCTCGATAAGGAACAAGAACATAGAGAGAGCGAATAAAACTGGCCTGATCAAGTTCTATTTTTATCGGAAGTTCAGCATCAAGCTGCTCATTATATTGTGGATAAATACAAAAATAAGGATAATCGGGAATTTTCACCCGCCAATGTTCTTCAAAATCACTTAAAGAGATAGCTGGAAACTTCATGCTACTCAGGTCCTTAATCATCCACTCGATACTCTCCGAACGGGTGGCACAAATACCATGAGAAAACTGCATGGCGGACTTAGCTAAGCGGATATCGTAAAAGAGGTAGTCATAGTAAACGCCCTCTATTTCAAACTTGTCATTTTCAACAATTTTTCCTTCCCAGGAAAGTCTTTCACTGAGCATGGGTGTAGTGGCCAGAAAGCTTTTTGCCTTCTCCCCTACAAATTGAAAACTCATCCGTTTTTCTTGGTGGATCGATTGAATATAAACATTAGGTTTAGCCGCAAAGACTTCACCACTTCCGGAATAAAAACTCGCATCAATGCGATCATTTTTCCAGACTCCCGGATATCCTAAATTGGGAAACTGAGCATTTCCAGAGGAGACCCACCAGGCTTCTTGTCCACGTTCGACAATGGCCTGTAAAGTGGCCAGCTGTGGAAAAATTTGAGGGATACAGTTCTCTGAGTCCAGCTCTACCGGAGACATACGAGTGGTACAGACTGCCCCATCTTTGGAAGACCAATGAAGAAACTGGGGAGCTGCACACTCCTTGGCAAAACTTGAAAAACTGAAGATGAAGGCCAAAAGAACGAACTTCATTTCTTCACCATCCGCACATGAACTTCAGCATCTTTATCCTTAACTTCAATGCGACTCATAAATTCACAGCCAGCTTCATCATTGGCGCGAATCTGGTATTGCCCCGGTTTCGTATAGAATTTATAACTTCCTCCCACAGGGACTTCGGTGTGCATCAAAAGGAGTCTTTCTTGATATTCCTCTTTGTCTAAGGATAACCACACCATCACTTTTTTAGCACACCCCTCCGGAGCAGAAATGTGCCCAAATATACCAAGAGCTAAGGCATGCGAGGTCATGAAAAAAGTGATTAAAAAGATAGAAAGTCTCATCAGAAGACTTATCGGACGAAAGGGGTTGATAATTAATGCCGTAAAATCCCTTGTAAAGGTCAAGTCTTCGTCTTAAACTGCCGAAAACTCTCACATACTTTCATTATTTTATGGAGACTTCCTATGTCTAAGACTGTTGCTCAAGCATTTTTTACAGATCCTCGTCTAGAAGAGGCCAAAAGATTAATTAAAGAAGCTCTTAAAGAGCATAAGAGTCATATCACTGGAGTAAAGCCTCCTGTTTCTGGTCTTACAGACCACTACGATAATCTTCTTAAAAAAGTTGCTGAATATCGTGGAGGAGCTCTTTTTTACAATTATCTTGGTTCCGGAATTGGTAATGGCCCACTTGTTGAACTGGCAGACGGTTCAGTGAAATATGACTTCATTACCGGTATCGGTGTTCACTATATGGGTCACTCTCATGAAGGAGTGATTGATGCCACTCTTGATGGTGCCCTTTCAAATACTGTGATGAATGGTCACTTACAACAAAATGATAATACCGCTGAACTTCTCGAACTTATTTCGAAGGCTGCCACTAAGAATGGGGCAAACGTTAAAAATGTTTTCCTTTCCACTTCAGGTGCTATGGCCAACGATAATGCTTTTAAAATTATTTTCCAAAAGAGATCTCCGGCCAGTCGTTTCTTTGCTTTTGAAAGATGTTTCTCTGGACGTACTCTTGGTATGGCATGGGTAACAGATAAAGCAGCTTATCGCGCTGGTCTACCTAAGACCCTTGATGTTGATTACATCCCTTTCTATGATGAAAATGATCACCAAGGTTCAATTGATCGCGCTGTTAAAGTTATGAAAAACCAACTTAAGCGCTTTCCTGGTCAATACGCAGGCTTCATCATGGAACTTATTCAAGGTGAAAACGGATCATGGGTTGGAAACACAGAATACTTTGAAGCTTTAATTGCCGTTTGTAAGGAAAACAATATTTCCCTTCTTGTTGATGAAGTACAAACTTTTGCTCGTACTACTGAGCTATTTGCTTTCCAACACTTCAAACTTGATAAGTACGTAGATGTGGTCACTGTTGGTAAAAACTCACAAGTATGTGCCACTCTTTATAGCGATGATCATAAGCCTAAGCCAGGCCTTCTTTCTCAGACCTTTACTGGCTCATCTTCGCAAATCGCTGCTTCTCAGTTCATCATCAATGAAATTATCAATGGTGGTTACTTGGGTGAGAATGGAAAAATCATGAAGCTTCATGCTCGCTTTAAATCTAATCTTGAAGCGATCTCTAAAAAGATGCCGAAAAAACTCACTGGACCTTATGGTCTGGGTGCTATGGTTGCTATGACGGTTTTCGGAGGAGATGAAGCTAAGACTAAAGACTTTACCTATAAGCTTTTTAATAACGGTGTTATGTCTTTCCAAGCTGGTGCCGCCCCTACTTCTCGTGTGCGTTTCCTCATGCCTATTCTTGCAGTGGAAGAACATCATATTGATGAAGTGTGTGCCATCATTGAAAAGACTTTAAATGAGATGGATTAATCGATGTTTGTTATTCGTCCTATAAACCAAAATGATCTTGATGGATTGATGGAGCTTTTGCAAGAGTCTGGCCATGGTTTGACCTCTCTTCCCAAAGATCCTGAACTCCTGAAAAAAAGAATCAGAATTTCAGAAAGAAGTTTTTTACATCGAGAAGACGGACCAGGTGGTGAAGATTATCTTTTTGTGATGGAAGAAATCTTCACGGGGAAAATAGTCGGAGTCTGTGCAATTATTTCTAAGATCGGTGGATTTCACCCCTACTACTTTTACCGTTTAGAAGAAAATCAATACTCTTCTAAAATCATTGATGTTCAAACGAAGATAACAACAATGCATTTTCATTTTGTTCATAATGGACCTGCTGAAATTTGTTCTCTTTATCTTCACCCTAAATATCGCAACTCACAGAATGGTCGCTTCCTTTCTCTTTCTCGCTTTCTTTTTATTGCTGAAAACAGAAAGTATTTTGAAGATCAAGTTATTGCAGAAATGCGTGGAATGGTTAACGACTCCGGTCACTCTCCGTTCTGGGATGCTGTGGGGAAAAACTTTTTCCAAATCGATTTCCCAACAGCTGATTATCTCTATGTTAAAAATAAGAAGTTCATTGAAGAACTTATGCCTAAAACTCCTATCATCGCCAATCTCCTACCGGAGGATGCACAGTATGTGATTGGGAAAGTTCACCCTAATACGGAGCCGGCCAAACACATTTTGGAACAAGAAGGTTTTAAGTTCTCAGGTCTTGTGGGCATATTTGAACCAGGGCCAGTACTTATTGCTGATATCGATAATATTCGGGCCATTAAAGAAAGTGTTGTTGGCGTGATTGAAGAAATTGCTGACAAGCAATCGTTAACTGATATCAAAGTGATTTCTACTGTAGGAGATGAAAACTTCCGCTCTTGTTTAGGCGGTGTTGAAGTTCTTCCAAGCGGTGGGCTGAAAGTTTCAGATGTCACAGCAGCAGGATTAAAACTTCGTTTGGGCGAGAGTATTCGCTTCGTGAATTTTAAACCTAATAAAAAATAATAAAAAAGGGAGCTAAAAAGCTCCCTTTTTTTTATTACTGACCTCTTGATGTGGATTCAAAAATTTTATCTGCAGAAGCAGCTACAAATCCTTGATAGAGTTTTCCATCAGGCAATGAGTAGCGTTTAGCAAATTCATAGTAACAGGCAGGAATCACTCTTTTAGTATCAGAAAACTCTACTTCAATATTATTAGCAAGAGTTGAAGACTGCTCTAATAGAACTTCAGGACTTCCTTTAATCTCTCCTCCACTGGAGTTAAGTTTAAAACCCTTATCTTTTAA
>DATGND010000343.1:0-12992 GCA_035306925.1 Bacteriovoracaceae bacterium
GAAAGTTACTCTGATCAAGGTAGTACGACCATTGGTTACACCTATAAAAATGTTAAGCAGATCTGGATGAATACGAAGTATCTTTCAATGTATCCAGCAGCTAAAATCACAACGAACATGGTTCATGAATGGCTACATAAAATTGGCTTTGGTCATGATGTAGACAAAACTGCTAAAAGACCACATTCAGTACCCTACGCAGTCGGCTATATTGTCAGAGACTTAGCAGCTCAAATCTAAAAACTGCCCATTTTTTCTGACTGTTCTTCATTTAAATTCAGCATCAAGATGACATTTAAAGCTCTGAATTTTGGATGAAGGCTCGCCCTCCGTAAAATCATCCTTACCAAAGTTCACTAAACCATAACTTTGCAAGGAGGTACGTATGCTGAATGAATATTTTTATGAGAATTGCATGTATATGGTCGAGTTTGACAACTTTTCTCCTGGACTATAGTCGCTGATATCAATCACCCTCTTTGAATGAAGAGGGTGATTTTTTGCAGCAAGACATAGAGTAAAGAGGACAAGTTAAAAATACTCATGATACTATGTCCTCATGAAAAAACTCGTTCCTGAATACATTGAAAAACTTGAAGTTTACCAAGCCGGAAAACCTATCGATGAACTGGCCCGCGAAAAGGGTCTCACTAAAATTTCTAAACTCGCCAGTAACGAAAATCCATTAGGACCTTCCCCATTTGCTATTAAAGAAATGACGAATGCTCTTTGGGATACTCATCGTTACCCAGATATGGCAGCTCACGAGCTTAAAACAGCTTTGTGTAACCTCTATAATCTCAAACCTCAAAATATTATTCTTGGGAATGGTTCTGAAGGAATCATGGGATATATTTGTCGCGCCTTTCTTCAACCTAATGAAGAAGTAGTAACAAGTGAAAATACTTTTATCGGTTTTTTAATTCTTGCTCGATCAGTAGGAGCGAAGCTGATTCAAGTACCGCGCACTAGCGATTATAAGTTTGATGTAAAGGCCATGGCCGAAAAGATTAATCAAAATACAAAGATTGTCTATCTGGCCAACCCTGATAATCCGACTGGCACCTATATCACCAAAGAAGAATTTGATTTTCTGATGAAACATGTTCCTTCCCACACTATTGTTATCCTCGATGAGGCTTACTTTGAATTCGCTCAAGAAGAGTGGGATTATCCTGACTCCATGACTTACCGTTATGATAATGTCATTACTCTCAGAACCTTTTCTAAGGCCTATGGAATTTCGGGCATTCGTTGCGGTTATGGGTTTGGACACGAGCATCTCATCGGAAATCTTCATAAAGTAAAACTTCCTTTTGAACCAAGCCTTATTGCACAAAAAGGGGCCCTTGGAGCTCTTAAGGATTATCCACACTTAAAAAGAACCATTGAACTCAATCGTAGTGAAAGAACAAGACTCGTTGATTATTTAAAAAGATTCGGGCTTAACCCCATTCACTCAGTAACCAATTTTGTTACTCTAAAAACCGGCTCAGAAGATGCCAGTAATTTTCTTTATAATGAGCTCTTAGAAAGAGGAGTCATCATCCGCCCTCTTCGCGCGAATCTCATGCCTGATCATATCCGTATCTCCATCGGAACCACGGAAGAGATGAATCACCTTTATGAATCACTAGATCAAATACTTCCAACCTACATCGAAAAATACGGGATTGCCCAATGAAAATTTGCACCTATCTAAAATCAACATTTCTCGGCTCCCATAAAAGATTAGGGATTGTCGAGCAAGAACGAGTAATCGATGTCAACCTGGTATGGAAAGCGTACTTTAATAACAAAGGTTATTACTCTCCCGAAGAGAAGGCCAATCACCACTTGCCAAGTTCCCTCAGTGAGGTGCTAACAATTTATCAAGAAGGAAGTCTGGATAAATTTAAAGAAACTTTAAATCATTTCCAAGAACTGACTAAGAAGGGAGTAGATCCTCAAGTCATGTCAGTTCATCTGGATGAAATCGAATTTGACTCTCCTCTAGACAAGATCGTTATGTATCGTGATTTTTATGCTCACGAAAAGCACGTCAAAAAAGGTTTTGAAAAACGTGGAGAAGAAGTTCCTGCGGCCTGGTATGAAATACCTGCTTATTACAAAGGCGGCACTGCGGGATTCCTAGGAAATAACACCACCATTCCTTGGCCTTCTTTTTCAGAGAAACTTGATTATGAATTAGAATTAGGTGTTGTACTTGGAAAAGATGGCTTTAATATTTCCGAAGAAAAAGCTTTAGAACATGTTTTTGGTTACACCATCCTAAATGACATCTCCGCAAGAGATATACAAAGAAAAGAAATGAGTATTCGTCTTGGACCTGCGAAAGGAAAAGATTGGTGCTCAATCATGGGCCCGGTCATTGTCACCAGCGATGAGTTTGGTCATGCGGAACCAGACCTTTTAATGCAGGCGCGAGTTAATGGTGAACTCTGGTCAGAAGGGCGTTCTGCTGATTCACATTTTACCTGGAGCCAGATGATTTCTCATATGGGTAAAGACGAGTGGGTCAGGGCCAGTGAGTTCATTGGTTCAGGAACTGTCGGAACTGGTTGCGGTCTAGAGCTAGATAAATGGATTCAGCCTGGTGATGTGATCGAACTAGAAATTGAAAAAATTGGTATCTTAAAAAACATAGTAGGAAATCCTAAGTAGGTTAACATGGAAAATTTCAAAGCAAGTGGTAAATTTACAAAGCAAGCTCACGTAAAACTTCCTGAAGGTCACTATGAAGAAGAGCATGGAAGAAAAGGTTTTTTCGGCCGCGTCTCTCACCTCTATCATACTCAGCAGCCTACAGGATGGACACATATTGAAGGAGATCTAAAACCTCATAACCTTCCACCTGTTTTTGAAGAAAAAGCTTTCGATAATAAGTTTGTAAAAATTCTTTATAACAATGACCTTGAAATCTTCCTGGGAACTTTGACTCAAAACCCTACCACGTTTTTTAGAAATGCTGATTTTGATGAGATGTTTTTCATTCATGAAGGTCAAGGAAAAATTGAAACTCTCTATGGAACAATTCCTTATCAAAAAGGTGATTACATTATCATTCCAAGAGGAACTACTTATAAAACATACCTCTCAACCAAGACTAAGTTTTTAAAAGTTGAGTCTAACTCTGAATTTGAACAGCCCACTCGAGGTATTCTTGGTCCTAATGCTCTTTATGACCAAACAGCGATCTTTGTTCCTGAGGCAGCTATTGGTAGTGAACAAAACCTCAAAGAGTACACTATTGAAATTAAGTATCGCGGAAAAAAAACATATGTAACTTATCCATATAACCCACTTGATGTGGCAGGCTGGAAAGGCTCTCTTTATCCTTGGAAGCTTTCTATTTATGACTACTGCCCTATCAACTCACACCGCTACCACATCCCTCCAAGTGGGCATTCAACTTTTGTTTGTCGTAACTTTGTTATTTGTTCTTTTGTGGCCCGTCCACTTGAACATACTTCCGAAGGTGTGCTGAAAGTTCCTTTTTTCCACTCCAATATCGATTATGATGAAGTTCTTTTCTATCATCAGGGTAACTTCTTCTCTCGTGATAACATTGATGCTGGAGCGATTACCTATCATCCTCAGGGCATTCACCACGGCCCTCATCCAAAAGCTTTTGCTAGTGTTAATGAGAAGGAATGGACAGATGAATTCGCAGTGATGATCGATACTCGCTACCCTCTTTCCATGACTTATGAATTTGAAGCTCATGAGAATAAAAATTATTGGAAGTCATGGATGTCCAAGTAATTAGGTCAGTTTTAAATTTTCCCTCTTCCCCTCTCTCCAAAATGTGAGAGAATTACAGGCATTACCGACAAGGAAGGGGTTAATGAAAAAAGGATTTTTAGCAGTAAGCTTGTTGTTGTCTTCTCTCACTGTTTACGGGGATGCTCGTTTTGAAGAGCTTTCCAAAAAAGACGTAGAAGACGTTACTAAAGAATTTGCCACCAACTTTACTCACACTATCTCATCAGCACCGAGCACTAATGGTCTCTGGGGAATTGAGTTTGGTTTAACAGCAGCTACCATGGGTTCACCTAAGCTTAAAGATGCAGTAAATGCTTCTGGAGGTGATGGAAAAGATTTTGAAACACTCTACTCTGGTGGTGGATATTTAAGAGTCCATGTTCCTTTCGAACTATTCTTTGAAAGCTCTATTCTTCCAAGTACTAAAATTTCAGAAGTAGAAGTCGATAACTTCACATTTGGTGTTGGCTGGAACGCAGGATCTTTCTTTAATTTACCATTCGATCTCGCTCTTGGTTACGACGTTTCCAACGGTGAGATTTCTTTCACTCAGGAAGTTACAGATAGCGTAACTAGTGCCACAGGTACTTCAAAGATTAAACTTGAATCCAGAACGCAAAAAGCCTGGGTTGGAGCTTCTAAAAAATTACTCTTCTTCACTCCTTATGCCAAAGTGGGTGTGATCAATATGAATAGTGAGCTTGCAGCTAGCGCTAACGTGAACTTTGATATCTTTAATTATAGTTCAGCTCAAAAAGAAACAGTAAAAAAGAGCAGCACTTACTGGGCCGCGGGAGTTCAGGCGGACCTAAGTGTTCTTAGTATCGGTGTAGAGGCCATGAGCGCTCTAGGAAACACGAGATACGCAGCTAAACTTGGCTTTAGCTTCTAAAATTAAATCCTAACCAAGGCCTCATTTGAGGCCTTTTTTTTCTCCTTTTTTTATCACTCCAAGTATGACAAAGTTTCCCTATGAAAACATTTACTACAGACGGTGCTTTTACCGACAACTATAAGTTAACAATCGGTGCTATTATTCCCAGACCCATTGCTGTGATCTCTACTCTTAACCCTGATGGTTCAAATAATCTGGCGCCCTTTTCTTTTTTCACTTCCGTTTCGGCCAAGCCAATGATCATTGCTTTTTGTCCAATGATCAGAACTTCAACCAGTGACTTTAAAGACACTGTTAAGAACATTCTGCGAGAAAAGGAATTCGTCGTTAATTTCTGTACAGAAGAAAATTATGAGAAAGTGAATCTTGCTTCCACAGAACTTCCTTTCGGAGAAGACGAATTTAAATTTGCAGGCTTAACTCCTATTGATTCACAATTAGTGAAGGCAAAGCGAATGCAAGAATCCCCTATTCATTTTGAATGCATCTTTAGGGATATGCTGTGCTACGGGACAGAACCGGGAGCAGGCTCTCTTATTACCGGTGAAGTAAAACTCATTCATGTCAACGAGAACCTTTTAGATAATAAAAAAATCAATAGTACTCTCTATAAGGCCGTGGGACGTGGCGCTGGAAATGATTGGTTTAAGACCGATTCTAAATTTGAATTAGAAAGACTCATGAAGGCTCAAATTCAAAAATAGGGAATTTTGCCTCGACTCATACAAAAGTGTAGGGATTTTCAAAACTTAAGAATGGCATCACTCTCGCATTAAAATGAATCTGATCTTTTCAGAGGAGTTCTTAATGCAACATCCATCTCTTAAAGATACCTTTATCTTTTCAAATTATTGTTGGGAATCAACTTCTAACCGTATCCGGTATATTGTGTTGGCCTTAGTAAAAAAGCAGCGCATTTTTTACGTAGAACCTCCCATTTTAGGAATGACTAGCTTCGCCCGATTAAATGAGTTTTACTCTGATGATGGAGTCATTGTACTCACTCCTTACCTTCCTCTTAATACTGATGAAGAAGAAAGAAATGAAGTAACTCAAGAACTTCTTAGAGACTTTATCGCTCAGGAGAATATTTCTTATTTTGATAGTTGGTACTTTTCATATGCAGCGTGGGATTACTCTCACGAAATCAAGGCCAATAACATCATCTACTACATCGAGCGAGAAGAAGAATTAGGATTTTCGTTAGCTGAAATCGCTGATTATATTTTCTCATCTCAACGAATAGAGCATGAGCGCTGTATTCATATTGCTGACGGTGTGGATTATGATCACTTTGCGCAGGCCAGATTAAGTCTCATTAAACCCGATGACTTATCTTCCATTCCATCACCTCAAGTTGGATGCTATGGAATACAAGATCAAACACTTATTGAGGAAGTGGCCAGAAGCAGGCCGGATTTACAGTTTATTTTTCTTACAGCACCAGGTGAGATTAATCTTGAAAACGTTCATTATCTAGGTCCTAAAAACTTCTACTCCTTACCTCTTTATTTATCACAATGGAACATTGCTCTGACTTCTGATCATGAAAATTATATGATGGAACTTTTGGCATCAGGTACACCTGTTGTGTACATCAATGATGACATCGAAATAGAAGAAGATCTTGTGCATCAAGCAAACAATTTGGAAGAGATTATCTTTAAAATTGACTTGGCACTGACGCAAACTTCTCTTGATCCTAATTGGATAGACCGAGTTGATGCCTACCTTCAAAATAAAAGCTGGGATCACCAGGTTGAACTTATTCTTCAAGGCCAGCGAATTAACTCCATAAGTAACATCACGCCTCCTCTTACTTTAACACATTAAGAAGTGGTCAAAGTTCCTAAGAGTACTTAAAATTTTAAAATAAGTTAAAGGAGTATCTTATGAGCTTAATTCTGAAGCAGATATTTGCCTTTCTGAAGCTCCTGAATTCAGATACAGGTAATATCTCCCTCGCTATGGGCATGACTTGTGGATTTATTTTAGGAATGACCCCTATCTTATCTCTTCACAGTCTGCTGGTATTTCTCTTTCTCTTCTTTTTTAGAATTCAAATCGGTGCTGCTTTTGTTGTCGCCTTTTTTGTTAAGTTCATTGCTTTCTTTTTTGACCCTATTTTTCATGTGGTAGGAAGCGCCGTTTTAGAAATGGACTCCCTTAAAGACCTCTTTACGACTCTCTATAATATGCCGCTGATTCCTTATACACGATTTAACAATTCAATCGTTATGGGGTCTGCAGTGATCACTATTGCCCTTAGTCCATTTATTTTTATTCTTTCACAGATCATGGTGATCAAATATCGCGAGAAAGTTCTAGCGAGATTTAAAGAAACCAGATTCTGGAAATTTGTAACAGCGACCAGTTTTTATAAGTGGTACTACAATTACTCTCAATACAAGTGGAACTAATATGACTGATAAGAAAAAAAAGGCCGGCGGCCCTATTCGATATGAAGCCATTATTCCTGTACTTATTCTCACTGCGATTACTTTTATCTACTTTAGTGTCTTCTTTGATCGACATGTAAAAAGTCTAGCTGAATATATCGGAACGCAAATTAATGGAGCCGAAGTTAATATTGAAGAAGTAGATATTTCATTCATCAAAGGAAGTCTCACTGTAACTCGTCTGGAAGTAACTAACCCGGAAGACAATCTGAGAAATACTATTGAAATTGGAAAAATGAATTTCAAGCTCGTTTGGGATGCTCTCCTGCGCATGAAGTTTGTAGTCGATGATGCCAGTATTGAAGATATTATGCTGATGTCCAAACGTAGTAGACCGGGAAAAGTTCTTCCACCAAGTCCTGCTAAACCAAGTAAAACAGAAGCTCTTCAGGCAGAACTCGTTTCTCAGGTTCAGAGTAAGTATCAAGGAAATGTACTTGAGAACTTGATTACATTCTTGGATGGAAGCTCTGTAGATGATCAGATCAAAGAGATCAGAGGCACTCTCAAAAGTGAAGCCAGAATCAATGAGATGATTAAGGACATTGATTCGAGAAAAAATTATTGGGACCAGGAAATCAAAAAGATTTCTGATGACACCATTGTAAAAAACATTGAAAAGAAAATTCAGTCATTAAAAAATGAAAAGAATGATCTTAAAAAAATTTCTATGGTAAAGGAGATCGCCGAAGATATTAAAAAAGTCGATCAAAAAGTAAAAGACGTAAAGGATAAGTCGGATCAACTTCAAAATGAAGTGAAGCAATTTGCAAACTTTCCTAAAGAAGTTGAAAAACTTGTTAAAGAAGATACTGAAAGTCTAAAGAACCGTTTTTCTATTCCAGACCTTGATTTTAAAGACCTCGCCCTTAATCTCTTCGCCAAAGATTTTGTTAAGTATCTAGCTAATTTTAGAAAGTACTCAGAAGTGGCCAAGCAATACCTTCCTGAGAAGAAAGAAGTTTCTGAGGAAGAAAAAGTAGTTCCCCCTAAAAGAAGTGAAGGAAAGACTTATCACTTTCCTGTTACAACAGGTTACCCTCTTGTGTGGCTAAAACATGCCAGTATCAGTTCTAAAGGTACTGAAGGCTCTTATGTAGGTGATGTTCAAGGCAAGCTCACGGACGTCACGACCGATCCTAAATTGATTAATAAAGCAGCGATCCTTGATGTTACAGGAAACTTTCCTACCATTAACCTCTTAGGAGTTAAGGCCCTCTACGCTCTTCACCATCACATCGAAGATCCATTCCAAGAGATCTTCATGCAAGTCAACGAGTTCAAACTTTTTGAAAAATTGTTTGTAAATGAGAAAGACAAGAAGTTTGGAATTAGTGAAGCCAAGGGAACATCAACGATTAAGGCCCGTATTCAAAATAATACTGTGGATATGAGCTTACTCTCTCACTTTAGTGAACCTCGCTATCTTGTTGACCTCAATACTAAGTCCGGAACACAGATACTCACTCGTATACTGAATAATATTCCTCTGATAAGTCTGGAAGCTCATGCTCGCGGGCCTTTCAATAAGCTTAATATCGATCTGAAGTCCAATCTTGGGGATGAACTAGGGAAAGGACTTAAAAGTGAACTGACGGCCCAAATAGCCAGCGCTGAGAACAAGATTAATGCCCTTATTGATGAAAAGATAAAAGGTCCGCAAAAGGAACTTTTAAGTAAGGTCAATCTCTCTAGTAACCAACTTAAGTCGTTAAACAACATTGAAGCTCTTTACAAAAAACATGAGAAACAACTGCAGGCAGAACTTAAAAAACTGCAAGGCGGCCAAGGAGAAAAGCTCAAAGAGCAAGGTAAGAAATTACTTAAAGGCTTAGGCCTCTAAAATAAAAAAGGCTCCCATCGGGAGCCTTTTTTGTGCCAAAAGGTACGGCGTACCTTTTAGTAATTAAGGAGTTTTCTAAGTGCTGTTGATACGTGAGAAACTTGCGGAAGGATAACTTCTTCAAGATCTGGGCAGTAAGCGATGTGAGTATCTTCTGCACATACACGTAGGATTGGAGCATCAAGTTGCTCAAAGCAGTGCTCATTAACAAGAGCTGCAATCTCTCCCGCAAAACCAGAAGTCTTATGTTCTTCATGACAAATAAGAAGTCTGTGAGTTTTTGAAAGTGATTTCTTCACAGCTTCAAAATCAAAAGGAGCTAGCGTTCTTGGATCGATAATCTCGATTGAGTAGCCTTCTTTTTCAAATTCTTTTGCAGCCTCAACCGCTTTTTGAACTAAAGCCCCCCAAGCAACGATCGTAGCGTCTTTACCTTCTTTCACCACACGTGCTTTCCCAAATGGGATCATATAATCTTCACCTGGATTGGCCGTACGGTTATAACCTTGATAGTAAAGGTGCTTATGCTCAAGGAACATTACCGGGTCATCGCAACGAATAGCTGTTCTTAGAAGCCCCATGGCATCTAAAGCATTCGATGGATACACCACGCGAATTCCAGGGTTATGAATAAATAAAGACTCCCCTGATTGCGAGTGATACATGGCCCCACCACGAAGGTATCCGCCAATTGGAACTCGAACAACCATTGGACATTTAAAATCCCCACCTGAGCGATAACGAGTTGTCGCCATCTCGTTTTTTAATTGCATGTAAGCAGGCCAGATATAATCAAAGAATTGAATTTCAACAACAGGCTTAAGACCACGCATGGCCATACCAATAGCACGTCCGATGATATTGGCCTCTGCCAGAGGTGAGTTAAACACTTGTCCAGGAAGAGCTGCTTTCTGAACACCGTGAGTAACTTTAAATACCCCACCCTTTCCTTTAAGTTCAGGGTTGTCATATTTTTCGACTTCAGTGAAATCAGCAACGTCTTCTCCGAACACCATCATCAGAGGATTTCTCTTAATCTCTGATTTAAGAGTCATGTTGATGGCAGTTGCCAGAGGAATATCATCTTTACCAGTAAAGTTTGGAGCTGTTTCAAAATCAGCAGAAGTTGGGTCTACATCTGGAGAATAAAGATGATCTTTATAAGTAGACTTATCAGGCCATGGTGTCGCTAGAGCTCTATTCATAGCTTCACGAACTTCTTTAGTTGCCTCATCAAGGATCTCAGCAGTCTCGTCACTAGTGAGAAGTCCTGTATCATTTAAGAAGCGAGGATAAGAGTTGAAAACATCTCTGTAAGCTTCATCAGCAAGATCTTCTTTTGTTCTATAGTAAGAGTGATCATCTGAAAGAGAGTGAGAATATGGACGAGTCACTGAAGCATGAACAAGAACTGGTCCATTTCCAGCACGAAGATATTTTTCCGCTTGAACCATTGTATCGTAAGATTCAATTGGACAGTTTCCGTCACATGTAAAGATTTTCAATCCAGGGAAGTTAGCAAGTGCAACTGAAATTGAAGCTCCTGGAGTTTGAACTGATACAGGTACAGAAATGGCATAACCATTGTCTTCAATCATAAAAAGTACTGGGAGCTTGTTTACACAAGCAGTAGTTAATCCTTCCCAGAATTCACCTTGAGAAGTTGTACCATCTCCCGAAGAAACATAAACGATCTCTTGGTCATTATAAACAGGAGAATCTTTAAGCTTTAACTTTTTAAGGTGACGGCCAGCTTCTGCAATACCTACAGCTTGTAGGAATTGAGTTCCTGTACAAGATGACTTTGAAACGATGTTAAGTTTTACGTTACCCCAGTGAGCAGGCATCTGACGACCATGAGAAGCGGTATCTCCAGTATTACCATTGGCCTGGCAAAGCATTTCATATGAAGTGTGCCCAAGACCAAGACAAAGAGCTCTGTCACGGTAGTAAGGAATAAAATAATCGTAGCTAGGACGAAGTACTTTGGCCGCAGCTGAAAGGATACCTTCATGCCCGGCCCCTGAGATCTGGAAGAAAGCTTTGTTTTGCTTCTTCATTGTAATCTCAGCATCATCCGTTTTACGGGAGACATAGATATTTTTTAAGAACCACACCAGATCAGCTTTAGTCAGCTTATGCTTTTTAATGAGATCAAGCTTATGATTGTATTTAGGATTAGATTTAAGCGTGCTCGCAGCAGCTTTAGACTTTACGTCTTGAGACTTAGTTGTCGCCATAGAAACCCCTTTATATAAGTAGGGCTATCTTAGCTCATAAAGGACTTAAAAATCCACTATCTATAGATAAGTTGATAGTTATTTCTCAATGTGTTGAATACGAAGAAGACGTGATAACTGATTGGAATTAAGTCTAGGAGAGAGATAAATGATACTATTGGTATCTAAAATACGCAGTTCTCCCCTCCATTTACCTGGACCAATCGGGAATATTCTGTGCAAAGAAGCATTGCCTTCGATAATAAATTCAGGTTTTTCACTGGATTTTACCGGCCTTCCTTTTGAGTCAATTAACTCCAGTTCAAAATGATAAGTATAATCTTCGTATTTAACCACTCTCATCTTAGAGTTCTTAATATCACTAACTGCCAGTTTGTCCTGATGTTTTAAATGAATCTCTGAGATGGGCTCACCTCTTAGTAAGACTATTAATGATTTAGCCGCAAGAGGAATATTCCGAAAGAAAATACGGTAATAATACTTCCCTAAACTATCTCTAAAAAAATCAAATGGAATACTCTGTTCATTCGTAACAAAAGACAGTTCATCAGGATCAAAATCAATGAGATCTCCGAACTGATCCCTTCCTTCGAAATAAAAGAAGTAAGCTTCTTCCTGATTCACTGTTTTAATGGACAATAAGCGGATTTGAGACTGCGAAGCACTCACTTCACCGGGACGCCAATGAAAAGAAGCGGGAGTACGAGTTGCTTTTTGATTAGCACTACATCCGAAGAAAAGAATCAGAGTTAATAGCGATAGGATCCTGCTCATAAGAATCCTATCGGAATATGAAAAAATGAGTTAACTCAATTTTACTTATCTTAAGAATGAAGCTCTATACCTACTTTAATTGGTCGCTCAATCTTAAGACCCAGTGAATGAAGAAGCTCAGTGATTTCACTAGGTCTGATACTTCTTCCCTGATCAACCATCGCTTCTATAAATAAACCTTCTTCACGGCAAGGAGAAACCTCATCGATCGTCTCCAGCAGGTTCTCAGAAAGCTCTAACTTCCCTTCTCTGATGTTTATTAAGAAGGGTTTAATATCCTTTTCAAGAAACTTCTCATCCTTTTTAGAGTACGACTGAATGAAAATAGTTTCAGAGTTCATAAGCTTGTTTTTTACATTCAGCTTATCCCCTTCCTTCACCGGAACAAAGTAAGTAAAAGATTTGGCCGCATCCTGGATGGAAACCGTTTTATTATCTATAGAAGAAATACTTCTAAAGAAAATTCCAGGTTCACTATGTTTATTAAGAGTGCTCAGAACTTCTTCAAAGTTAGTCCATTCAATAGGAACGCGAACATCAAAGTACTCAACCAAAGAAGAAATTCCTAAAGTCAGTGCAGGCCCAAAAGAAAGAAGTGGTCTGATATGATAACCTTCAGAATGAAGAGTTTCTAACTCTGCTCTTTTAAAAATTCTTGCAATAACTTTTTGTAAATCAAGATGTGAAATAAAAGTAATCGGTCCTATTTTAGAGAACTCCACACGATAGCGATGCCCTACTCCCTGATTTCTTTTCTCTCTTAACTCCACAATATTTTTTCGAAGAACTTCTGGCTGAACATACTCTTCATCTTTAATGGCATTCATGCCTTTTAAGAAATCACGGCGCTCTTCAACCATTTGCTTCAGATCACAGGCTACACCACAGTTATAACAAACCAGTCTCTTCTTATCGATGTCGAAAGTTTTTTCCAAGGCTTCAAGATTCGAGTGATGAACGATCATCCCTGCAACCTTTCCACACGGAGGAGAAAGTCTGTTCTTAGTTGCTTTCTT
>DATGND010000344.1:0-2009 GCA_035306925.1 Bacteriovoracaceae bacterium
CCTCTAAATGAGCCTATCGAGATTTACTACAATGTCGTCCCTGAACCCTTTAGTTACGAATTCAAATGCATCTACGTGCCTAATAACAGCACTCAGTACTTTGAGTTCACTAAGTGCTCTAATTCGGTTGGAAGTAGTTTAGGTAATGTTATGGGTATCGACTTTATGCTGGATCACGGAAAGAAAGTTGTTATTCAGTCAAAGGAGATTCACTCATTTGAGGCTCACCTTCCTCATCAAGTTGAGTGGAAGTAACCGAAGCTGGAAGTCGGTAAGAGCCTTCAGGATAAAGCTTTTGAAAACGAGGATAAGCTTTAAATTGAGCAACCATTTCAGGTGAAGGATTTTTCTGCATCAACTTACTTACATACGAGCGGAAAGAGTCTTCATCGAGTTTATCCCCTAATTTGATAAGATACTCTCCCAAGACTTGTTGATTGTGAAACTTTTCCAAATAAAAAAGCACTTTTTCCGGATCAGCCCCCTTCTCTATGAAATGATCAACAAGACCTAAATCTTTTTTAATCATCACATAATATAAATTAGAGTGTCCGAATATTGGCCGGGCATTAACATGCTTATTGAGATATTCATTTTCCTTCAGCTCTTCCACACTAGATTGAACAAGATGAGCTCGCTCTTCCGAAAACTTTTTTAAATCGTTGACCGTATAAAAGGCTCCCACACAGAATAAAGCCGTGATCGTTCCAATATAACGGAACTTAAAGAGCGAGAAAAAAGCCATCGCCATTTTTTGATAAGGAGAGACATAGTAATTAAAAGGTAAACCTTCCGTAATTTTCTTCTCCAACATCTCAACTCTTTGCTCTAGTGTTGGGTGAGTAGAAAAAATCTCCCGCCACTTCCCTCTCTTTTTCGGAGGAGCATAAGGGTTATCTACCGCTGTAAGTTTCTTAAGAGCAGATTCGAGAATGGAAACGTTACAACCGAAGTCCATAACAGCAATGGCATCAGCTTCATACTCTTGTGATCTGATAGCATCGAAGAAAAGCAGATAACTAACCACAAAGGAGAAGAAGATAAAACTTAATGCGATTGGTGTAATAATGGAACTGCTATACAGACTTGCTTCGATTCCAAAAATCAGGAAACCACAGAGGATGGCCCCCATAATACTTGCGACAGAACTCAGAACAACTCTTAGAGTATGCCAACCAATAAAGACAATTCTTTTGGCCATATGACCTTGCTTAATGTGAGCAAGTTCATGACAGATAACTGCATCAAACTCTTCCCCATTCAGGGCCTGTCTTAATGACCTACCAATGAACATGGTTTGGTTTCTTAAAAATGGAAAATTGATTCCCACTACAAAGGCATTTTTAAATTCAGCTTCAATCCAACGAACACGTACATGGGAAAGCCCCGCTTCCCCTAGTCTTTTGTTGATAATTTCTAAATATTCAGGCTCGGTAACTTCACAATTGGGCAACAGCTTCATCATGATAACGACCGTACAAGTAATGGAGAGAACCGAAATCACCATAATGTGACCAATGGCCTCTAGGCCCCAAAAGCCCGTTCCCATGTCATCTTGAAAGGCCTGAATCATTCCTGAATAAAGAAGTATCGGGAGAAAACCTACGGCAAAGTAAACCCTAAACTCTTTAATCATATAACGAATAAAGCTTTGGGTTATAGATGAATCAATATGCTTGGCCACCCATTTGATAAAGGCTAAATAAATGAAAAAACTTAAGATCGAAACAATAACGAAAATTCCAGTAAGAGTTATTATTCCTTTGAGAAGCTTTTCTTCATCCGATAACCATACGGCAACGATGGTTCCGACAAAGAGTTCAATAACAAACACCCAGTAAAAGTGACTTAATATAGTATTACGGCGTACCTCATTCGACTCATGTAAGTCATTGAGAATACGATCTTTCGAACGAAAAAACTTAAAGACATTATATGAAACAGCAATAATTAAAAAGAGAAGATAATTCATCCTTTCTCCTGGTAAATAACCTATCGGTAGAAAGGAG
>DATGND010000345.1:0-9349 GCA_035306925.1 Bacteriovoracaceae bacterium
TAAAGGCTCTCACTCTTTATGCTTTTTCAACAGAGAATTGGAGTAGGCCGGTTGAAGAAGTCTCTACTTTATTTCGCCTATTGAAAAAATTTCTCTTAAAAGAAAAACAACGTATTCTTGCAAATAACATCAAATTCAAAATTATTGGAGAGATTCATAATCTCTCTCAAGAGACCATCAACTTAATTAAAGAATTGGAAGAAGAGACTAAAAATAACACGGGTCTCATGCTTACTTTCGCTTTTAGTTATGGGTCTCGTTCAGAAATTATTAAATCAGTGAACCGCTTCATTGAAGCTAATCCTGGGAAACCTATTACTGAGGCTGATCTCGATGCCAATATGTATCGCTCAGAAACAGGTGATGTTGATCTGATGATTAGAACGGGCGGGGAACAGAGGATCTCTAATTTTCTCTTATGGCAAATGGCCTATGCAGAACTTTATTTTACACCAACGAAATGGCCGGATTTTACTCCGTTAGAATTTAAAAAGATTATTGAAAATGTTTCGTTGAGAGAACGTCGCTTTGGTAATATTTGTTCTCAGTCGGCCCTAGCTGATTCTATCATGCAGGCAGAAAATAATAGATCTTCGCTCTTTCAAGGGGTGCAAGTTTAATGTCCAATACCTTGATACGAATTCTTTCCGGAATCGTAATGATTCTTGGAGTAATAATTTGTTTTTCATTAGGGCCAAACTACCTGCTTTTTCTTTTTGGTTTAATCGGTCTCTTTGTCATCGATGAAGTTCTGGTTAATTTCTGTTTAAGTTCAAGACTGTCATGGTCTTATCTCGTAGCGATTTTAACTTTTGTTTTGGGCTTCTGGTTCTTTAACTTCTATCAAGTGAGTTCTAACCATTTTGCTATCTGGATCTTACTCGGATTAGTTGTGGACTTAGCTCTTCTTCTCTATCTTTTTGTCGCTCCAAATAAGTCAGATAAATTTGTAGCCTTCTTTCGTCGACTGACTCCATTGGTCGGTTTAATTGTCCTCACTCCTATCTTGTCTCTTAGCTTTATTGTCTACTTTGAGAACTGGCGGGAATTATTAGCGGGACTCTTTATCCTTAATTTCATGGTGGATACGGCAGCTTATTTTTCAGGTAAGAAGTTCGGTAAAAGGAAACTTTGGGAGTCTGTAAGTCCGAAGAAAACAGTCGAAGGGGCCATTGGTGGTGTATTTTTTTCGGTCCTGGCCACATCTGTTTTTTGGTACTTTTCCGTAGATAATGTTAGCATCTTAACTGTAATAGTTTTTGCGCTGATTGCCTGTTCTTCTCAGGTTGGAGATCTAGCTCAGTCAAAATTAAAAAGACAGTTTGAGATTAAAGATAGTTCTTCCCTAATCCCTGGTCATGGGGGAGTTTACGATAGAGTGGATAGCCTGGTTTTCGTCGCGCCACTTTATGCCTTTTATCTCTTGGCCAATTTTTAGTTAAGGGGTTTTCATGTTGGAAAAGATTTTAATCTTTGTAATATTCCTAGGTCCGTTGATCTTCTTTCACGAGTTAGGTCATTTCTTCTTTGCTCGTCTATTTGGAGTAAGAGTTGAAGTATTCTCAATTGGTTTTGGACCTAAAATTTTTAAATATAAAAAGAAAGATACCGAATACGCCATTTCTGCCATACCTCTTGGTGGTTATGTAAAGATGTTCGGCGATGATCCTTTCTCTGAAGTTGAATTAAGTCCGGAAGAGAAGAAAGTCGCTTTTAATCATAAATCGAAATGGGCACGATTTTGGATTGTTTTTGGCGGTCCATTGGCCAACCTTATTCTGGCCTACTTCCTCTACGTTGGTCTTCTTGCCGGTGGAGAGAAGGTTCCTGAATCCAGAGTAGGAGTCGTTACAGAGCAGTCAGTTCTCTATGAGAAAGGTCTTCGCTCAGGTGACGTTTTGGTCGGTATTAACGATGAGAAAGTTATCAGCTTTGATGACCTGAATATTAAAAGTTCAAAAGTTGAAACCATCACTGTTGAAAGAAGTGGTGAGACTCACGAGCTTCAAGTAGACATGGGACTTGAGCCATTTATTACTTCTTTCATGCAAGTTCTCACACCAATGAAAAGACCGCTTTTTATTGATGAGAATGGTGAGAAGTTCTATCTTTCCTATAGTAGCGATAATCCTAAAACCGATCTTTCTGTTGATGAGCTGGCTCAAGCTTATAAACCAGGTACTGCCTATCTTTACCACTACGTTTTAGAAGGAGATGAGCTGATCGTTAACGAAGAGCCTCATGTGGTGGAGCTTACTCAAGAGAATTTTCTGGATGCTCTGAGAGAGGCAAAGCTTTATCCGGTTGATCTGCAAATCAGTAATGTGGTGATGGGGTCAGCTGCCGACAAGGCCGGTTTAAAGAAGGGTGACATTCTCATTAGTTTAAACGGTGAGAATATTGCTCGTTTTGAGGATTTACGTGGAAAACTACAAGAAAGTCCTCAGGGAGAGCCTGTAAAGCTAGTTATTAAAACTTCACAAGGTTTTGAAGAGAAGTCCATTACTCCAGAGGTTAAAGAGATTAATGGACAAAAGCTTGCGCTGATTGGAATTGAGAGTTCTGTTCAGTTTTTAAGGCCACGTCTTATTACAGCGAAAGCTGAAAGTTTTGGAGCTGCAGTCTCCGGTGCCTTTACTCGAACCTGGGATGGTATGGTTAAAACAGTAAGTGGCTATAAAAAACTTGTTACTAGAGAGGTTTCTCTTAATAACATCGGTGGTCCACTGGCCATTGGTAAAGTGGCTTCAGACTCCTTTAACGTCAGCCTTTCAATGTTCTTCAGATTAATGGCGATCATATCCATTAACCTCGGTATTATTAACCTTTTCCCAATTCCTGTTCTAGACGGGGGACACATTATGTTCTTAGTCTTTGAAACAATTAACGGTGGACCTTTATCCAGAAAGAAATTGGAACTTGCGCAGAAGTTTGGATTGTCAGTTCTTTTCCTTCTGATTTTTGTAGCAATCTTTAACGACTTATCGAGACTGTTTTAAAGAAGTGGCCTATCTATTTGTCGACTCAACATACGATCTAACACTTGGTCTACTGAAAGATAATTTCAGTTGGGCCAAGTATGTTCATTTTCCTAATCAAAAAGCTTCTGAGATTTTGCAGATTGAAGTACTTAAAATGTGCTCAGAGTTTAATGTTGAAGTACCTAATTTAACCTCGGTGATTCATATTGCCGGTCCAGGCTTCTATACAGGGCTGAGACTAAGCGAAGGCTTTGTTGATGTTCTCAAGTTTAGTGGAATCAAAAGTTACTCTTACTACACTTATGATATTCTTCCTTTGTTAGGGGTAAACTCCGGCCTATGGATTACTAAAGCTTATCGTGGAGAGTACTTTATTCATGACCTAAGTAATAAAGAAAACTCACTGATTCCAAGTTCACGACTAAAAGAAGTGATTGTGGATAAATCGCCTTTTTACATTCATTCGGATAAGGCCATTGATGACTTAGGTAGAGAATGCATCATTGATCCTATTTCAACATCTGATCTTTTGGAGAAAAATCCCCAGGTCTTCAAAGAGATTATTCAGCAAAACTTCCAAAGGGAGTCATATTACTTTAGGGCCCCGGAGGATGAGTTCAGGACGAGTATATGAATAGATACTTCTTCTTGCATCCGGCAATCGCTTGGGGAAGTATATTTATTCTCGTTTGGACTTTTTTCTTTCATAGTTTCACGACCTTTTTCTGGTTCGCCTTATTTCTTGTCCCCTTGCTTTTAATTTATAGAAGGTCTCCTGTTCCGTTTATTGAGACCGTGAAAGTTGATAAAGAGCTTATCCTATCTCCGGTGTTTGGTACTGTTGTATCCATACGACCAAACTCGGAACTTTTTGAAACCGGAGAAATCGGGCATGAGGTTCGAATAGCCATTTCCTTATGGAGTCCTAAGGGTTTATATTTACCTACCTCAGCAGAGGTGACTTATTTAAAACATGTAAAGGGAAAGAAGATTCCTCTGGATGCTGAGCCTGAAATGTTTTATGGAAACCTTGATGGAGTTAGTCGCAGCAATATGACTATTTTATCCAACAGGAAAGTTCCTATAAGCATGAGGTTTATTGACCGTCCTTACGGAGTGCGACCTGAGATTTGGTTAAAATCAGGCGATATTGGTAAGGGGGGAGCTTGTTTTGGGTATTACCTTTTCGGTGGAACACTATTAATGTACTTACCTAAAGAATGTAATATTCTCGTTTATGAAAATGAAAGAGTGGTTCCAGGAAGCACAGTGATAGCTTCTCTGCCACTTGATAAATAAGGATTTTTTTATGTTAGATCGTCGCCTTGCTTATTTTATACCGAACACGTTCACAGCACTTAATATGGCCTGTGGTTTTGCAGCGATGCTACTTGCGGTCAAAGGTGAATTTTATAAGGCCTGCATGTTTATCGTTCTTGGAGCTATCTTTGATAGTGTGGATGGTAGAGTAGCAAGAATGACGAATACCCAATCCAGTTTTGGAGAGCAGTTTGACTCATTAAGTGACCTCATTTCTTTTGGAATGTCTCCTGCTATTGTTTATTATTTCCGCTTTCTGACTGATACAGGAAGACCTGGAATGATTGCTGCTTTCCTCTTTGTTCTTTGTGGGGCCTTAAGGCTTGCTCGCTTCAATGCTAATATTGATAAAAATAAATCTGATTACTTCCAAGGGCTTCCGATTCCAGGTGGTGCCACTGCAGTGATTGGATTGGTTTTTATTTCTCTCACGTTTCCGGAAGTCAATCTGGCATTTTTAACGATCCCTTATCTTCTTTTCTATGCTGTTCTGATGATTTCTAATATTCCGTTTCCTAGCTTTAAAAAATCGGAATGGGTGAGTAAGCATAAGAAGCAAGTTCTTGCGATTATCTTTGCGTTGATTGCTTCTTTATTTATCTATGAAGAAGTGATGATTCCTTTGATCATTACCTTCTACGTGGTGGCCTCTCTTATTTACTATGTGACTCACAGAAAAAAGTTCGCTGGAATTTTTGACTGGAAAGAAGAGAGCGAGTCAGAAGCTTAAGAATGTATCATTATCGTTTGGTTGTATCTTATGTAGGGACTCAGTATTTGGGCTGGCAAATCCAGCCTGAGTCCTATGGTAGAACTATTCAGGGCGAGATTAATATTGCTCTGGAAAAAATAGCTAAATCATCAGATGTACGATCTCTAGGCTCAGGTCGCACCGACACAGGAGTTCATGCTCTTGGGCAAGTGGTGAAGGTGAGTATTCCTCTGGAAATTAACCCTTATAACCTTCTTAAGGCGATGAATTCTCACTTACCGGAAGATATTAGAGTTTTAGAAGCAAGCGTTTCTACCCATGAATTTATTCCCACTGTTCATGCAAAATCTAAAGAATATCATTATCGCTTTTCAACCCAAGAGATTCATTCTCCATTTGCAGAACACCTGATTTCACATTATCCCTATGAAATTGATCTCAAGCTTATGAGAGAGGCCTGTCAAATATTTATTGGTAAACATGATTTTACTAATTTTTATGTGGAAGGAACTCCTGTCTCTAGTTTTGTTCGTGAAATTTATGAATGTGAAATTTTACAAGTACCAGAGAGTGATCTTTTTCCTTCATATTATGTTTTTAGAGTCGTAGGTAATGGGTTTTTAAAGCAAATGGTACGTCTCATGGTTGGTACGATTTGGAGAGTAGGAAGAGGAAAAGTCACTCTCGAAGAGCTCAAAGAGAGTCTAAGTCCTGTCAAAAAGGAAAAACTCGCTCCGGTGGCCCCTGGCCATGGTCTCTATTTGGTACGCGTCAATTACTGAAAGTTTTGAATTTATTCCCTTCTTATGTTAAAAAGTCTCATTAATTTTATTGGACCATAAAGAGAGATCGCTATGTCTTACACTATTGAAAACGTAAATGGCTGCACTAAGAAGTTTATCTTCAACTTTGATAAAGTTGATCTTAGCGCGCAAATTAAGCAAGCTCTTCTTGCTAAACAACAAACTTCAAACCTTAAAGGTTTCCGTAAAGGTAAAGCTCCACTTGAGATGGTTCAAAAACTTTTCGGACCTCAAATTGAGAACGATGCTCTTTACCGTTTTATCTCTGAGCAATTCTACGAAGCTATTCAAAAAGAAAAAGTTCGTGCTGTTGGTTACCCAGAGTTTGGTAATACAAAATATGAAGCTGGTAAAACTGTAGCATTTGAAGCAACAGTAGAAGTTTTTCCAGAAGTCACTCTAAAAGATTACTCAGGATACACTTTCAAAAAAGATTCAGAAGAAGTTTCTGCTGAAGACTATGAAACTCTAAAGAAAAACTATCTTTCTTCAAAAGCTGAAGTGGTAGAAGTAAAAGACGAAAATGCAACTCTTGCTAATGGTCACTTTGCTGTTTTCAACTTTGAAGGTGAGAAAGAAGATGGGTCTAAGCCTGAGAACATGAAGGCTGAAGAGTACATGCTTGAAATCGGTTCTGGTCAATTCATCCCAGGATTTGAAGAGGGCATGATCGGTATGAAGAAAGGTGAGAAGAGAGACGTAAAAGTTACTTTCCCTGCTGAATACCACGAAGAGTCTCTTCGTAATGCTCCTGTAACTTTCCATGTTGAGCTTCTTGAAATTAAGCAAAAGAATTTCCCAGAGCTAACTGATGAAATCGCCAAAGAATTTGGTTTTGAATCAGCTGCTGACTTTGAAACTAAAAACAAAGAAAGAATGGCCCTTCAAAAGAAGCGTGAAGTTTCTCAAAAACTTCACCAAGAAATTCTTGAAAAGCTAATTGCTGAGAACCCATTTGATGTACCAAATGCACTTATTGAAGATCAAAAAGTAGCTGTTAAGAATGACCTGAAAAACACTCTTAAAGGTCAGGGCTTCAATGATCAAATGATTGAGCTTTACTTCGATCGTTGGAATGATGATGTTGAACAAAAAGCAGTATTCCAAGTTCGTTCTGGATTAATCCTTGACCACCTTGCGAAGAAATATAATATCGAAGCTACAGAAGCTGATCTTGATGCAAAAATCGAAGAGATGGTTGCTCAGTCAGGAATGAAGAAAGAAGAAATTGAGTCTTTCTACAAAAACAATGCGAACGTAAAAAATAACCTTATGTACGCTATCCGCGAGGAAAAAACTTTCGCAGCTCTTATCAACGATATGAAAGTTTCTTAATTTTTCTTTTTACGGGTGCTCTCTTCGGAGAGCACCTTTTTTCCCAGATCCCCATCCTCAATCGCTCCATACATTTTCCATCAGCATAATAAGTTAATCGCTCACCATTTCTTTCAGTAATTTTTAGTAGCTCGCCTTGGGGAAGAAAGTAGTAACGATGGGCCCTGAAATTAGTTTCCTTTTCAAGATTTAAACTTGAAGAGAAAAGAATAAGACCCAGAATGAGGGCCTTGGACTTTCTCCACAGAGTTAAGGTCATCAGCACAATAGTAAAGGTATGAACCTCGAACTGAGGCATGTGCCTCATAATTTCATAAAAGAAGCTGATCACTATATCGTAAATTTCAATAATTTTTAATCCTGTTTGCAATTGAAGTTCACTCAGTGGAAATGAGAGAAGAAAAAGAAAAGGGGTAATAAGAGTCAAAAGAAGATTAGCGATGGGAGAAAAGAGAAGATTTAAAAGGGAAACATGACCGCCACTTAAGAAGGTAATGAGAATTTGTCCTAAGAAGAACCAGATGATGAGAGCAAGACCTTTTAGCTCCGAGAAGATCACACCTAAAAAGAACAAGCTAAATATAAAACTCAAAGGAGAGGTATTGAGTTGCCCCATCATAAGTGCCATGAACATAGCGAGACTAAAACCCATGCGCTTACCAAGATAATTCTGACCTACTTTAACCATGCTCATTCTTTTTAGAGCATCTTGTCCAGGAAGTTGAAAGGTAAGAAAACAAACGAGGGCCAGGACGTAGGGAATAAAGCGAAAAGGCAGAACGAGCCTTAAAGGGGAGAGGAGGGCCGATAAGTGAAAGCCCGAAGGTGTGAAAATATGAGAGAGCCCCAGGTTTTTATATTTCTCCTTATAGTCTTTTGAAAGACTTCTTGTATTACCTGTGAGCATGGAGTGCCACAGGGCCAGATGATCTTTCTTTTCCTTAGAAATCGTTTTGAGGGCCACTTTAAATTGGCCAAGACTCAGGGTTTTCTCTGGTCGATAAAAACGTCTAAGCTCTCCCTGTCGTTCACAAGAAAATAGAACCATGCTTAAAAGCATAATAAAAAAATAGAGGGAGAGTTCTCGCTGAATCATAGAGAGAACTTTCTGCAAAGAAAGAGAAAGTTTAGAGAGTGGCAAGGTCTTGTTTTTACAAGTCTATGTCGAGGAGAGTTAACTCTAATCCTCTTGCATGCTCATCGAAATTGAGATACTTACAGCCTATGGATGCATTATTGCAAAACTCGCTAGTTCCTCAAATTAAACATTGGCTTGAAGAAGATGATCTCACTCGAAACATTTTCTATGTGAAGTCCCTCCCTCAGCATGACGTTAGTCTTGAACTAAAGATTAAGTCAGACCTTATTCTTTCTGGAACTGATTATTTTATTGCGACTTTTCTAGCACTTGGTATTCCTGCTGCCCAATTCGGTAAGCTCAGCGAATATGAGGGAAAAGAAATTAAAAGAGGTGAAGTCATCTCTTTAGGAAAAGTTCCTTTTGCTATTGCTCTTACTGCTGAGAGACTGGCATTAAATCTTCTGGCCCATGGTTCTTCCATTGCTACCTTTACACATCTGCATGTTCAAAAGGCTAAAGAGTTTGGCATTGAAATTCTTGATACGAGAAAAACAACACCGGGACTACGGGCCTTAGAGAAGTACTCTGTGCGCGTGGGTGGTGGATCCAATCATCGCTTCGGTCAAAGTGATGTCTGGATGATCAAAGATAATCATAAAACCTGTTTAGGTGGACTAAAAAAAGCTTACGAGTTTTTTAGAAATCAAAAAACATTTTATAACTCATTGGTCGTTGAAATTCATTCTCTGGATGAACTCAAAGAAGCCATTGATTTGGGGATCACTCATGTGATGCTCGATAACTTTACTCCTGAGGACATCAAGTCAGCTGTGGCCATCAAGCCAGCTCACATGACCTTTGAAGCTTCGGGAGGGATTCGCATTGATAACTTAGATCAATATCTCATAAAAGGTTTGGATGCCATTAGTATGGGAGCGCTTACCAATGCGGCTCCTCGCGTGGACATCTCTTTAAAATTTAAATCATGAACACTTTTATTCACACCGATGTTCTTATTCTTGGTTCAGGAATCGCAGGTCTAACTGCAGCTCTTAAGCTTGCTGAAAATAAACTTCATGTCACTATTGTGACTCGTGAAAAGAGGCCAGAGATTACT
>DATGND010000346.1:0-2370 GCA_035306925.1 Bacteriovoracaceae bacterium
TTCCACTCGTGACGTCAAGTTACAGTTGGTTCGCGCCACTCAATATCAGACGGACTCAGGAAACCAGGTTCTCTACGATAACTACAAGAGATGTACTTCAAATTCAACTTGCGGTAGCGGGGAGTGTTGTTTCACCGATCGTTGCTGGAGTAGTACTCTGGTGAGTCAATGTTTTGATGAAGGATCGACTCAAGGTTCACGAAATACCGGTGCTTTCTGTTCTTCAGATCTAGAGTGTAAGAGTCTTTGCTGTAATTCAGGAAAATGTGCTGACCATAATTCTGCATCCGGGGCTTTCTGTAACAAACCAAGCGGAACAAGTTGTATTGCTAAAGAGTGGTGTCAGAAAGTGCCAATCACTCGCTGCTTTATTATTCGCACAGGAACAACTTCGACAGGTAAAGTAACTTGTGCTCAACAGTGTTATCAAATGGAAGAGCACGGTGAGTGTGTGAATGGTCTTTGTATGGCCCCAACCCAACCGACAATTCCGACTTTTGATCCTGAAGAAGAAGGTGCTTGTGACGGCGCCATCGCTCCACCAAACTTTTAATGATTGATCCTCACAGGGCTCCTAGGGCATAATAGGGACTGTGAGGATTTATCTATGCTACCAGAATTAACAGATTGTATTCTTGATCATATTGCTATCGCCGTTAAATCAATCGATGCTACCGAAAAAATCTATAAGGACTTAGGTTTAACTTTTGCCCCTGAACGCGAGATTGTTGAGGATCAAAAAGTAAAAACAGCATTCGCCAACATCGATGTGAATGCTCACATTGAATTGCTGGAACCAACTGACCCTGAGTCAACGATTCAGAAATTTATCGATACGAAGGGTGAAGGAATTCATCATATCTGCTTTAAGGTAAAGGATGTGGTGAGTAAGACTAATGAATTAACTGCTAAAGGATATCGCTTCATTTATCCTGCTCCTCGAGTAGGGGCCGGTGGATGTTTAGTTAATTTTATGCATCCTAAGTCTACAGGCGGTGTTCTTATCGAACTCAGTCAGAGGCCTTCATAATGAGTCAGATGCAGTTTCAGGCCCCACCACTTAGCAAGACAAATAAGTTTATTCTGATTATCAGTGTAAGCTGCTTTATCTTATCGGCCATTGGAAGGGCCATTGGAGCTTTTGCTCTTCCTCAAATTTTAGGTCTTTCGGGAGCAGCTCTTTCCAAAGGTTTTGTTTTTCAATTATTCACTTATCCCTTTATAGAAACTCAGCTTCTAGGCTTTCTTTTTAATGCTCTCCTAGTGTGGTTTATTGGTTCTGAGATAGAACGATTGTGGGGGAGTCGCCTCTATCAAAGGTTTCTGGGATTAGTTGTCCTTATCACAGGTGTCATTTACGCTTTAGTGGGAATTTTACTGTTTAACGGGACTGTCGTTTACTCTACTCCTCTTTACGGTCTATCAGGCATTAACTTTGCTCTGCTTATTGCTTACGCCATCCTGTATCCGGATCGTCAGCTCTCGATGATGCTTATCTTTCCCATGAGAGCGCGCACTTTTTGTTTTATTCTGATCGGTATAGAGCTTTATTCGGCCCTTTTTTCTTCTTATATTTCTAGCTGGGCCCATCTTTTAACAATGGGGTTAAGCTTTCTTTTCATTCGCTACCAGAATAATCCGTTGATCCACAATTTAATGAATAAAAGCTTTGCTGCATCTAGTAAAAAGGTAAAAAAAGGGAACCTTAGGATTGTAAAAAGCGATCGGGATGATCCACCGAAGTATTGGCACTAGGCGTCTTTTTTTGATAAATGATTGCCATGGGACTAATGCGATGATACAACTCTTCAGAATTTAAAGTGAGGATATATGAAACTAAGACTTGCCCTTGAAGAAAAACTTTTAGATGTTCGTCTTCGCGACCGTCTTTTAGCTGAAGGAAAAATTACTAAAGAAGAAGTGGAAAAGTTTCTAGCTTCTCTTCCTGATGATCAAGAAAATGCAACAGCATTAGTTCAAGACGAGAAAAAAGAAGAAGAATCTTCTAATAGCGTTCAATAATTACTGAATAACAAATTTAGAAAAGAAAATTTGCTTGATAACAGGTTGACCTAGTTTAGTGTTAACCTGTTTTTTTATTCTGCTTTCAAATAACATCTTTCCCGTCACTGTCTCAACTTCTTCTGGAGTGAGAGTAGAGGCGAGTTCAATCACAACATTTTTAATAAGGTATTCATTATTTTTGATTGTTTCTTTTTGATCTTCAAAAAAAGGAACAACGTTCATTTCTAAATTTAGAAAACGCAAGCGATTTGGCCCAGAGAGTAAGTTGACGGTGAGCTTTGTTAAAGGAACAGGAGTGATATTGCTTTGCCCTTGTAGGGATTCTCTCATTTTTTTTCTTTCTGA
>DATGND010000347.1:0-4117 GCA_035306925.1 Bacteriovoracaceae bacterium
TTGAATAGCCTTGATATCTAAGTCGTTGGTCGGCTCATCCAACAGAAGAATCTCTGGTTTTCCAAAAAGGGCCTGAGCAAGGAGAACCTTTACTTTTTCTCCTCCCGTAAGCTCTTTCATTTTCTTCTGATGAAGGTCCTCTTTGATACCAAGTCCTGCTAGAAGAGAAGCGGCATTGGCCTCAGCTTCCCAGCCATTGAGCTCACTAAATTCAGCTTCAAGTTCCGCTGCTCTTTCTCCATCAGCATCGGTAAAGTCCTCTTTGGCATAAAGAGCTTCCTTTTCCTTCATAATAGAAACCAGCTTAGAGTGTCCGAGAATAACTGTATTGAGAACTTCCTCTTCTTCAAAAGCAAAGTGGTTCTGCTTTAATACAGCGATTCTCTCTCCTGGAGAAATTTCCACGTGACCTTTGGTAGGTGTAATTTCACCGCTTAGAATTTTAAGGAAAGTTGATTTACCTGCTCCATTGGCACCGATAATCCCGTAGCAGTTTCCAGGAGTGAATTTTAGATTAACATCATCGAATAAAACTCTCCCTCCAAACTGAAGAGATAGATCATGTACTGCGAGCATATAAACCCCTTATAAAGAACGTATAAGGGGCTTAATTATCATAAATAAGAAGATGGGGCAAATTTATTGAATTGTAGAGAGTTGAAGATCTCGTAAATCCTCAAAGTATGGTCCAAAAATATCTTGAAGTTTTTGTTGGTGATCGGCATCTAAATCGTCAATCAGATAATCCAGATCTTCTGATTCCTGATGAGTCTTTACAACCATCTCTAACTGTCTGGCATACGCATCTTTTTCTTGCTTATATAATTGAAAAATCTCTTCTCCTGCCACAGGATCTAAATCAAGTAGCCTCGCCTTCAACGCCTTTTCCCAGTCTTCTTCAATGACTAAGTTCTTTTCCATGAGGTCTTGGGCAACACTCGAAGATTTTTCGTTCTGATCAACCTGACTAGGTGTTCGATGAGTATGTGGTCTCTGTACTCTTTTGGGGGCAGACACTTTCACCCTGATTTCGTCCAAATCCACTACCACTGGTTTATCTGTGGGTCTGAGGTAGTAAAAAAGGGAAGCGAAAAAAACAAATAAGATAAGTGTCTTCATACAATAAGTATAAGACACCTAGAATTTTGCACAATCCTGAGAAAAATTTTCTTATTGGTTATTAACTTTTTCTTCTAAGAGAGTCCATTCCTCAAGTAATTCATCTAATTGTGATTGCAAAGTCGAAAGCTCTAAAGCAGCTTCTTCTGAATAATCACTCATTAACCGAGCTTCGAGGTCTGCTATCTTCTTCTCAACATCAGCGATCTCCCCTTCAATCTTCTGATATCTTGCTTTCTCTTTATTTGAAAGTTTTGGTTTCTCTTCTTTCCTCACTTCCGGAGTGCTGGCCGGAGATGGTAAATCCTTTAGCTTTTCTTCCAGGGCCAGAGCTTCAAGGAAAGGAGCCGCTTGCACAAAGCCGGCTTCAAACTGCTCAAGTCCCTCATCATGAAGTACCCAAGCTTTATCGGTGACATTATCGATAAAGGATCGATCGTGCCCAACGATGATAAGGGCCCCTTCATAATTTTTTAATTCCTCTTCTAAAATTCCGATGGTCTCTAAATCAAGATCGTTAGTAGGCTCATCAAAAATCCAAATATCGCGGGCATGCTTCATAAACTGAGCAAGTTGAAGACGATTCTTCTCCCCACCAGAAAAAGTATGAATAGGTCTTTTAAGTTCATCTGATTGGAAAAGAAAATTCTCTAGATAACTTGCTACATGTTTTTTTTCACCGGTATTAGAAATGACATAATCAATTCCTTCTCCAATAAGAGTCCAAGGTGTGAGATCAGGATCAAGAGACTCTCTTTTTTGGGAAAAGTAACCAACATCTAGATTATGAGCACGGTTTACCTCTCCTGTTGTGGGCTGCAATTCTCCTAAAAGTATTTTTAAAAGAGTCGACTTCCCCACACCATTGCGACCAAGAAGTGCAATTTTATCTCCCTTAGAAATAGTGAACTCAAGGTTTGAAAACAATGTCTTCTCTCCAAAACTCATGGAAAGATTTTTCACTGAAAGAAGTTCTTTAGTTTTTCTTCCTGAAGCTTGAAGGCTTAAGCTCACCGACTTGTGGGCCTTCTCTCGCAATTCTCTGATCTGACTTGAGAGTGTGCCATAGTCCTCAATTCTTTTCTTAGACTTGGTTCTACGGGCCTCCACTCCTTGTCGCATCCAGGCCGTTTCTCGACGATGTATATTGGATAGCTTATCAAGCTCTTTTAACCTTCTTGCTTCATCTTCCTTCAAGAAGTTTAAATAAGCTTCATAAGTTCCTTTAAAGGTTTGTATCTTTCCTTTCTGTATGTGAACAATTCGATCAACCACGTTATTAAGAAGAGATCTATCGTGTGAAATGATCATGAAAGTCTTTTTAGAATTCATGAGTTCATCTTCAAAATCTTCAATGGTTTCAAGATCAAGGTGGTTCGTTGGCTCATCCCATAAAATGATTTCTTGAGGAGCTGAGAGTCCGAGACTCAAAGCCACTTTTCTCTGTTCTCCACCTGAAAGAGAATTCATCATTCTTTTATAGTCTTTGACTCCAAAGTACTTCAGATAACTGGTGTAGTTAGCATAGAGTTTAGTCTCTCCTAACTTTTCTAGTTCATCATAAAGCCTGGACTGCTCTGTAATTAACTGCTCTGTATCCTTACCACTTGATAAAGTCTTATTGATTTCTTCAATGCGAAGTTTTCTAACTTTTAATTCAGGATGAAAGGCATAGAAATAGTTTTCAATGGTCCAAAGATCGAGTTCTGGTAACTCTTGAGGGACCCAAAACAAAGAAAAATCCCGGGCCTTATCATAAATAAAAGGCGGGACAGTCGTGTCCGGGGTCACCACTCCGGCCAAAACCTTAAAGAGGGAACTCTTCCCATGACCGTTTAGTCCAAGGACACCGATCTTATCCCCTTGATTCAAAGTGAAGGTGACTTGATCGAAAATAACTTTATGAGGATAGGAAAGAGATAGATTTTGAAGGGTACATAGTGTTGTCATGTACCCATATTAAAAGTGATTTCTAGATTTGTCCAAAGAGCTCTTTGGCCACATCAAACATCTTATTCTTGGCCAGGAAGTTTTTAATATAATTTCTATTCTCTGGTCGATACCAAAAGAAGAAAGTTCTTTGCTTGGTCTTATCATCCAGGCCGATGGCCGTTTTAACCGGCTTTAAAGTATAAGGATGATAACCTGAGTAATAAACCTCAGTAGCAACAGTCATTGGAGTTGGGGTAAAATCCTGAACCTGTTCCAGTTTATAGCCAAGGGCCTTGGTTTTAGCCGCTAAGCGTGCCATGTCCTCCGGAGTACATCCTGGATGACTTGATATAAAGTACGGAATAATCTCCTGTTTAGACCCAATCTTAGCAGAAATCTCTTCAAATTTTTTCTTAAAAATTTTGAAATACTCAAAGCTTGGTTTTCTCATCATCTTTAAAACGTTATCTTCAGTATGCTCTGGGGCCACTTTCAACCGTCCTGAAACATGATGAGTAATAAGTTGCTCTACGTACTCTTCATCCTCCTTAGGATGCTGGCTTCTTGGGTTAAACATCAAATCATAACGAAGCCCTGAAGAGACAAAAGCTTTTTTAACCTTAGGGTGTTCACTTACTTTGCGATAAAGTTCTGTCATATGACGAGGATTGGTCTCCAGGTTCTTACAGACCTGTGGAAAAATACAAGATGGGGCTGCACACTTATCACAGATATCCTGATCAATTCCTTTCATCTGATACATATTGGCCGATGGTCCGCCCAGATCTGAAAGGTACCCTTTAAAATCATGCATGCGGGTGATGTGATCAACCTCTTTCATGATGGAAGCTTGTGAACGGGAAGCAATCATCTTTCCTTGATGAGCAGAGATAGTGCAAAACGAGCAGCCACCAAAACACCCGCGATGAGTATTCACCGAAAACTTGATCATCTCGTAAGCAGCAATAGGCCCACGATTTTTATACTTAGGATGAGGAAGTCTCGTATAAGGAAGATCAAAGGAAGCATCGATCTCCTTTTCAGTCATCGTCTGATAAGGAGGATT
>DATGND010000348.1:0-6271 GCA_035306925.1 Bacteriovoracaceae bacterium
AATGTTGCCATAAAAATTAACCGCGAAGTTTTTAAGAACAAATACAATGAAGATGTTCTCCTTTATCGAGTGACCATTGATGAAGGTGTCAGAACTTGTCTGACTTCTATTAGCTTTAATGGCTCTAATTATTACTCTGAAGAAAAGATTAAGAGATTTTTTGATAAAGAGGCTTTTGAACTGGCTTCTTTGAAGTTTTACGATGCAGAGTATTTTAATTACTTTGTTGATTATCTGAAGAGACGTTACATCAGCAGAGGGTACGTCCAGGTTAAAGTGCTGGGCCCCTTCACGAACTTTAACGAATCAAAAACGGAAGCCTCGATTGAATATGTGATTCAAGAAGGACGTCGTGCCAAGTTAAGAAATATCCAATTTACGGGAATGCCGATTGAGTATGAAGAGGATATTCTTGATAGAATTAAAAATAAAATGGGCAATCCATTTAATCCCATAGACTTGGTAGATGATATTAAAGAGGTGAATCAATTTCTGCAGAATAAAGGCTATTTCTTTGCAGAGGTGGCCAACATTAATGATGATTCGTTTGTTCGGTATTCGGCTAACGGAGCAGAAGTCGATGTTCACTTCATTATTAATCTTGGACCAATGGTGCGTTTAAATCGTCCGATCTTTATTGGAAATTTAAAAACCCAACGTCGAATTCTAGAAAAGAAAATTCCTCTAAAAAGAGGAGATATTATTACGCCACAAATGACTCAGTCTTTGGAGTCTTCTCTGGGCTCTACTGGTCTTTTTAATTCTGTTTCCATTTATCCTGTTCGCCATAATTCTGCAGATGAACATACAGATCTCATTGTGAGAGTTTCAGAAAGAGATTATGGTCTAATTGAACTTGCTCCCGGATATCGTACTGACTTAGGGGTGAAGCTTTCTGCAACTGCTTCTTATCAAAATATTGCTGGAGCTAACCAGGCCTTAACTCTTCGTTCACAAGTAAACCAAAGATTGGACTATCAGACTCTTGATCCTAATCGAAGAAAAGAGGGCATTCGCTTATTAGAGCACAACACTTCTTTGACCTATAATAAGAGTGATCTTTTTGATACTGAGATTGATCTTCAGACAGGTCTGGCCTATCAGCGCCGACGTTTCTATTCCTTCGATGCTGATATTGCACGTTTTAATACAACTCTTACTCGTGATTTATCTAAAAGAATTTCAGCTTCTGTACGTTATCAACTGGAATCGATTTCTCAGTTCAATGCTACTGAAGATTTAGATAATGGAAGTTTTCGTATTGGAGCTATTACGCCAAGTTTGACTTTTGACTGGCGAAACTCTCAGGTCAATCCGACTTCAGGTGCTTTCTTTAATATGTCTGTTGAATACGCAAATCCTTATTTCCTCTCACAGGAAAAGGAAGATTTGACTATTAACTACTATAAGCTGATTTCTCGTAATCGTTTTTATGTTCCATTTAAAAACGGAACGGTTGCTATTTCTCTAGTAGGAGGAATTCAGGAAAACCTAAGTCGTGAAGCTATCGAAGGGGCAACTTTTGAAGGTGGGCCTTTAAGAAAAGGTTATATTCCAAATATCAAAGTTTTCCGTTTATCTGGTATGGATATCGTACGAGGTTTTCAGGACGATGAAATTAACCGTATGCCTGATGGTCGGGATATTTCGGAACTGAGGGTGCAAAATCGGGCCTATCTGGCCAATCTTAAAATTGAACCGCGCTATTTTATTAACGATAAGTTGATAGCAGGAGTCTTTTATGATGCAGGGCGCGTCTTTGTGGACTCGGTAGATTTTGGGGAGTTAAGAGATTCAGTGGGTATTACTTTCAAGATTTTGACCCCGGTGGGAACACTTGATTTCGATTATGGGATAAAACTCTTGAGAAAGAAGGGGCCTAATGGTAAATTGGAGGACCCTGGTCGCTTCCATGTGTCAATTGGCTTCTTTTAACCCCCGTACAATTAAAAGAATGCCTGTGTTCTCGCGCTAGTATCCTTAGCACACTGGCTTAGTGTTGAACTCTTGACGTATGGCCGCATTATATTTATAAGGGACAAAATTTTTTTATTAATGGAAGGTTGATTATGATCAAGCAAAGTTCTTACACGATCACAAAAGCCGAGATGGCAAATAAGAAGTGGTACGTTGTAGACGCTACAGATATGGTTGTAGGTCGTCTAGCTTCAGAAGTTGCAAAAGTATTAAAAGGTAAGCACAAGCCTACTTTTACTACACACAACGATGCTGGTGACTATGTTATTGTTGTTAACGCTGAGAAAGTAAAATTCACTGGTAAGAAATGGGATGATAAAAACTATTTCTGGCACACAAATCACATCGGTGGAATTAAGTCTCGCACTGCTAAAGAGCAACTTGCTAAGAATCCGGCAGTTATTATCGAAGAAGCTGTTCGCGGTATGCTTGGAAAAAATACTCTTGGGCGTAAGCAATTCACTAAGCTTAAAGTTTATGCTGGTCCAAACCATGACCACGAAGCTCAAAAGCCTGAAACTCTAAAAATTAACGGATAATTGAAAGGGAATAGATATGAGCAAAGCTAAATCATATGATGTTCACACTATCGGTCGTCGTAAGTCGGCTGTAGCACGTGTTTATGCTTCACGTGGAACAGGAAAAATCATTATCAACAACCGCGAAGTAACTAACTATTTCCCAAAGGCAACTAGCCGTTACATCGTTAACCAACCAACTAACTTACTTAAAGTAAGCGATAACTACGATTTCAAAATCAACGTTCGTGGTGGTGGTGTAACTGGACAAGCAGGAGCTATCCGTCTTGGTATCGCTCGTGCTCTTCTTAAGCTTGAGAATGGTTCTCGTCCTGAGCTTAAAGCAGCTGGTTTCCTTACTCGTGACCCTAGAAAAGTTGAGCGTAAAAAATACGGTCTTTCTGGTGCACGTAAGTCTTACCAATTCTCTAAACGTTAATTCTCAACACGATTACTCGTTTACAAGAGGCCCCGAAAATCGGGGCCTTTTTCGTTTATAACCTTAGCTATTTGTGGGATTCTTGACCCATGGAAAAAGCACAGACGCGCTTTATAGAAATCAAAGGCGCGAGAGTTCATAATTTAAAAAATATAGATATCAATATTCCCCTTAATAAGCTGGTTTGTTTGAGTGGCCCTTCCGGATCAGGAAAGACTTCTCTCGCTTTTCACACTCTGTTGACCGAGTCGAAACGACGTTTTGTAAATTCTTTTCCCAATTCTTTGAAGTTCTTTACGGAAAGACCAAGTGCGGTTGATGTGGATTCTATTAACCCGGTATTGCCGGTATTTGGCCTTCCCCAGATTAACCCTATTGTTGGTTCACGAAATGTCGTTAGCGATATTATGAAGCTAACAGATTCTCTGCAGAACTTATTTTATGCTTCTTCACAGGAGCTATGTCCTGTTCACTTTAAAAAACTCATTGAAGTCTCACCTTCAAAACAATTGGCAGAACTCAATGAGAGCGAGGAGGGTATCGGCTATCTTTTAGTGAATAGGGACGATTTTCCCAGGGTGATGGGAGAGGGTTTTATTCCTGTTCGTAGTTATTCTGCTAAAGAACGAGGTATGAGAGATTTTTCCAGTGAAGATGAGTTGTGGGAAGTGTTTCGTTTTAAGTGGAGCAATCTTTCGAGTATCGATAAAAAATTTAGAGAGTTAAAAATTCTTGAAGCAGCTGTGCCTCTTTATCTTTTTAGTGATTCTGATCTGAAAAGAATTAATTTTAGCGTCAGTAAAAAGTGTCCCCTTTGTGATTTTATTTCTCATCCGGTGACAAGCACCAATGCCTTTTCTCCTTATTCAGCTTTAGGTGCCTGTAAGGCCTGCAATGGTTATGGTGCTAATTTAGTTTACGATGAGAATAAGATAATTGATTTTGATCTAACAATTAACGAAGGTGGATTACGTCTTTTAAAATATGCTCCTTTTCATCATGAGTATGAAGCTTTTTTGAAGGTCGCTAAGAAAGAAGGAATTCCTCTGGATGTTCCTATTAAAAAACTTCCTAAGTCTTTCTTTAAACTTTTAGAAGAAGGTAAGGGGTCTTATTGCGGTTATGGTGAACTTAAGGCCTATCTTGAAAGTAAGAGATACAAATCATCCGTAAGAATTTATATTCGGCAGCTACAAAAAGAAGAACCTTGTGTCGTTTGCGAAACAAGCAGAGTGACTCAAGATGTTTTTCACTATTTTTTGGAAATCAATAAAAATTATTATTCCTTGAAAGATGTCATGAAGCTCTCGGTAAACGAAGCTCTGAAGCTTTTTTCACAGCTTGATGTTGATAAGTCTAATAATTACTCCAGTTATAAAAAAATTGTTGAAGATATTATTGAGAAATTACAGACGGCCAAGGATCTGGGTCTTGGTCACATAAGTCTTCTTCGTAAGGTGAAATCTATTTCAGCAGGAGAGTATCAACGACTTCTCTTAATTAAATATCTCTCCTTTAAGGGTACTGATTCATTATTTGTGTTAGATGAACCGAGCTTAGGTTTAAGAGAAGAAGAGATTAATAAATTGATATTAGGACTTCGAAAAATTTTAGATCAAGGAAACTCTGTGATTTTGATTGATCACTCTGAGCTTGTGCAAAGTAAAAGCGACGAGCTGATTGTGATGGGGCCTGGCTCTGGTAAAGACGGAGGTGAAGTTCTTTTTCAGGGGAAACCGCAAAGTTACTTAAAGAAAAAGAAAATCCCTGAAATCACCTGGAAGAGAAAAGATATAACGGCTACCAGGTATCTGGAAGTAAAGGCTGCTTCTATTTACAACAAGAGTTTTTCCAATATCAAAGTTCCTCTTAATCATCTCACTTGGGTTGATGGCCCTTCCGGTTCAGGGAAAACCTCTTTATTTGTAAAGATCATTGCTAATGAGATTTCAAAGAAGAATACAGGAACAAAAATTGATGAAACTCCTTATAAAATTGAAGGCTTTAAAAATTATCAGAAAATAAAAGATGTGATCATAGTTTCATCAGACTTAAACCGTTTTACGTCTCGTTCAACTCTCGGTTCTATGACTGAACTTTCCAGTGTCATTAGAAAACACTTTTTAAAACTTCCTGTTGTTAAAAGTATGAATCTCAAAGAGGGACATCTATCGAG
The DNA here is from genome assembly GCA_035306925.1 of Bacteriovoracaceae bacterium. Taxonomy (GTDB): domain Bacteria; phylum Bdellovibrionota; class Bacteriovoracia; order Bacteriovoracales; family Bacteriovoracaceae; genus Peredibacter. Next base: position 5,111 of record DATGND010000348.1, read on the forward strand.
TAACTCTGAGTTGGGTATGTGTCCAAAGTGTCAGGGGAAGGGAAGTATTGTGATTGAGATGCAGTACCTTGAGGATATCGTTTTGGAATGTGAAGAATGCCACGGTCTCAAAATTCAACCTCTCTACGCCAATATTTCCGATGGGAAGATGACCCTGGCGGAAGCCTATTCTAAACCTCTCTCGGAAGTCATAGAAAGAATTAATCTCACTCCTAAATTTCGTAGAGTGTGGGAATATATCAAACTTTTAAACCTTGACTACTTAAGCCTTGAACGTCCTCTGAACTCCTTGTCAGGAGGAGAGAGGCAAAGGATTTATCTTCTCAATAAGCTGTTAAGAAATATTACAGACTCCCTGATTGTTTTTGAAAATATCTCTTTTGGATTATCTGAAAAAGAGCTTCTGCAGTTAGGAATTTTTCTGAATGACCTAACGGAGTTCGATAATACGATTCTGGTGATTGATAGCAGTCCTATGATTGAAAAAGTCGCCAGATTTAAACTAGATGGCGATCAAGCCTTTAAACTGCTGCCAATAAAATAACTTAAAGAAATCACTGACTTTTCCGATAAGAAATTATCGGAGGAGTCTTTTTGTGCCTAAATGGTTTCTCTCTTTAATCATACTTTGCATGTGCTCAGTCGCTAGTTCGACGACTTTTATGAGAGTCAGTGTCGATAATCAAATTATCGAAGCTGATAGTATTTTTATTGGGCACTTCCTAGAGCAAAAAAGTGTTCAAGTTGAGGATGGTCAAATTGCCACCCAGATGGTTTTTCAGTTGTCTAAAGAGTATGGCCTCAACTCCGATTTTTTTGGTTTAACAGATATTTTGATTCATTATCCAGGTGGTACCTGGGATGGAAGAACCGTGTACATTGATGGGGTTCCCTCTTTCACTCCCGGTGAAAAGGTTGCGATATTAGCTAAAAATATTGATAACCGTCTTTGGGGGCTCAATCTGGCCCTCGGCAGTTATCGTATTGTGAACTATGGAAATGAGACGCTTCTTCTTAATGATATCTTTCCTAATGATCCCTTGGTTAGCCAAATCAAGATTGGTGATTTCGAAAATAAGGTTAAAAATCTTAAAGGTTCTAGTTTAAAAATAGTTAGAACTCCTGATTTACTTCTTGATCAAAATGATCAAGGAAAAAACC